>CALFXQ010000303.1 GCA_937958285.1 uncultured Fusibacter sp.
AAAAAAGAGAAATTGTTTCGACTTCTATGCAGAGTACTCAAAGCGTATCAGGGGCAGATCTACATAGGTTCTATAATCACTTTATCGGCGGTATTTGTGGGATTAGCTATTCAATATTCTATGAGTCAGATTTTCAATTCCACTCTCCTCTTACTTATTTTTGTCGGACTGGTCACTTTAATCCCCGCTACAGAAGTCTCAATTTCCGTTGTTAATTGGTGGGTTACAAAACTTAAACAACCCACTTTCTTCCCTAGCTTAGATTTAGAAGCTGGAATTCCATCGCATTTGAGTTCAATGGTTGTGATTCCGGCTCTTCTTAATGACGAAAGTAGAGTAGTAGAACTTTTACAAAGTTTAGAAAATCACTATTTAGCGAATAAAGAACAAAATCTCTATTTCGCCCTTCTCGGTGGTTTTAAAGATTCATATGCTGCAAGTTTAATAGAAAACAATCCCATCCTTGAACAGGCACAGCTTGGCGTTGCTAGACTGAATCAGCAATACGCCTGCCAAGGAAATGATATTTTCTACTTCTTTCATAGAAAGAACACCTTTAATCAGGTAGAAAAAAATTGGACGGGATGGGAACGAAAACGTGGTGCACTCATGGAATTTAACGACCTCCTATTAGGTGCATCCAATACGAGTTTTATAGAAAATAATGCTTGTCAATTTACAGATTTAAAGCATATTAAGTACATTATCACCTTAGACGCCGACACACAATTGCCCCTTGGTATGGCTAAGCGCATGATAGGCACTATGGCACATCCCCACAATTTACCCGTCATAGACCTATCAAAGAAAGTTGTGGTCGAAGGTCATGGCTTATTGCAGCCAAAAATATCTTTCGATATGGAGAGCTCTAATAAGTCTATCTTTTCTAGAATTTATACGGGGCAAGAAGGCATAGATCCTTATGCAAATGCTATATCCGATGTTTATCAAGATCTATTCGACGAAGGCATTTTTACAGGAAAGGGCATTTATGACCTTAGGGTTTTTCGCGAAATCCTACAAGATGTGATTCCCGAAAATGCCATACTCAGTCATGATTTACTTGAAGGTTCCTATGTCAGAGCAGCTTTAGTAACGGATTTAGAATTGGTAGATGCCTATCCTACAAAATATAACGCATATATGGCGCGTATGTATCGTTGGGTACGTGGTGATTGGCAATTGCTACCATGGCTTCGTAAAACAGTACGCAATAAAAGCAAGGATATTATTGTGAATCCTCTGTCATATATTTCTATTTGGAAAATAATTGACAATCTAAGAAGAAGTCTACTTGCCCCATCGCTTTTAGTGCTTATTACAATGGCCTTAACAGTTCTTCCTGGTAGCGCAACAGTTTGGCTTTGTGGCGTTGGCTTCGTTATTTTGTTTCCTTTATTGTCAACCACATTGGCATACTTAACACAAAACGGTGTAAATCTACGTGCCAGCAGAAGTCATATTCCAGGTTTCTTTGAATTCAAAGCCTCTCTCTTTCAGATTCTATTTACAAGTGTTTTCTTGTCCTACCAGGCCATGCTGATGCTTCATGCCATTGTAATTACATTGATTCGAGTGCTCAAAAAAAAAAAAAAAATGCTAGAATGGGTAACCTCTAACGATGTAGAAAAACAGCAAAAAAACGATTTAAACAGCTATATCCGCTCTATGGGCATCTCAGCTTGTGCTGGCCTACCAATTGCAATGCTCACCTATATTTTAAAACCCCAAAATTTAAATGTTGGTCTGGTGATAGCAGGTATATGGCTTTTATCGCCATGCGTTGCCTATTTTATAAGTAAAGGCGGGGATAACTATCACGAGGTACTTGATGACCAAGAATTAAGAGAACTTGGTCAAATTGCGCGTAAAACCTGGCGCTATTTCGAGGAGTTTTCGAATAAAGCCAACCATTATCTGGCACCTGATAATTATCAAGTTGAACCCTATAAAGGCGTTGCGTACAGAACATCGCCCACCAACATCGGGTTAGGTCTCTTAGCCACATTATCAGCGCGTGATTTGGGCTATATCTCCCTTGAATCCATGATTAACAAGTTGGATAAAACCATGAGCACCATTGTCAAATTAGAAAAATGGCATGGTCACCTATACAATTGGTATGATACCAAAACACTCTCACCACTTAGACCCCATTATGTTTCAACAGTAGACAGTGGGAATTACATCAGCTATTTGATGACCTTGTATCAGGGGTTAAAAGAGTATGAAGAAAGACCATTATTAGATTTATCGCTAGTACAAGGAATCAATCATACCTATGCGTGCTCAATCGGCGAAAACGTATCATTTTTTGATCCACTAGACATCGCCCATTTGAGCGGACCTAATCATACATTCTCTGTTGTCGAATGGAAAAAGGTCCTCGACCATGCCCTAGCTTCATATAAAACGAAGGAAGCAAAAAAAGAGGCATGGCAGTATAAATTAATGCTGACATTTACAGAGGATCTGCAGGAAGTTCTCAGGTTTATGCCCTGGGTTGTCTTATTGCAAACACCACCTAAGAATCTGGATATGCCTGAATTAAATGACATTGGCTTAGAGTGGTTTAAACTATTAGACACACCCCCTTCTCTTTCGAATTATCACACACACTGTGCTTCAATAAGAGCTCAAGGCGACTTGCTCACCAACTTGCTCACCAACTTGATCAATAAAAATATAAAGGATAACTCAGATGCCGTCGAAATTCAAGCATGGTCTAAGAAAATTTTGATCTTATTGGACCAAGGCGAACAAAATATATTGGATTTTGGAAAGCAATATAGACAACTTAGCGAAACCGTTTATCAAATATGCGAAAATACACAATTTGTCCATTTATACGAAAAAAGGAGAGATTTATTTTCTATAGGTTTTAACCTTGAAGAAAATAGATTATCCAATTCTTATTATGATTTGTTGGCTTCGGAAGCCCGACAAACCAGCTATATTGCAATCGCCCGTGGCGAAGTTCCCGTAAAGCATTGGAAGATGCTAGGCCGATCACTCACCGTTGTAGATGGCTATAAAGGGCTGGTTTCATGGAGTGGTACGATGTTTGAGTATTTAATGCCCCTCATATTGATGAAAAACTATAAAAACACGTTATTAGATGAAACTTATGACTTTGTGGTTAAAAGTCAAATAAAATATGGCAAAGAACGACATATGCCCTGGGGCGCCTCAGAATCCGGATTTGCTTCATTAGATATTCATCTCGACTATCAATACAAGGCAATAGGCGTGCCATGGCTGGGTTTAAAGCGTGGGCTTATTGAAGATGCTGTCACAACGCCGTACGCAACATTTATGGCATTGTTGGTTCAGCCTAAGCAGGCTTTTAAAAATATCCAATATCTTAAGGAAGAAGGTCTTGAAGGTAATTACGGCTACTATGAAGCTGCCGACTATACACCAGAAAGATGTCGTGCCGATCAGCAGAAGATTATCGTAAAGAGCTATATGGCCCATCATCAAGGCATGAGTTTGCTTTCACTAAACAATTACATCAATCAGAATATCCTTCAAGAACGTTTTTTTGACAATGCTTCGATTAAAGCTGCGCGCCTTCTATTACAAGAAAAGGTTCCTAAAAACATTGTTTATACTAAAGAAAACAAAGAAAAAATTATGCCATTTAAAGGCAATTTATACCACGATCAAGCATCGCATCGTCACTTTACCCTACCCAATATTCATTTACCAAAAGCACATGTGCTGTCTAATGGGGATTATTCTTTAGTGACTACAGACAAAGGCACTGGATATAGCCGAACTAGAGCCTGCTCCATCACGCGCTGGCGCGAGGACGCCATCGATGATCATTATGGTATGTTTTTCTATATAAAAAACAAGAGCAATGGCTCACGCTGGTGTGCAACCTACGCACCCCTGAATCAATTGCCTCAAGTATATGATGTCGTCTTTACTGCCGATAAAACCACCTACAATCGCACTGACAACGAAATAGAAACGAGAACTGAAGTTATCGTCACCTCCGGCGATAATGCTGAAATCAGACGTATCGAACTTAAAAATACATCCTCTGAGGTATGTGATTTTGAAATAACCAGTTATTACGAAGTCGTGATGGCAAATCAAAAAAGCGACGAAGCGCATCCCGCCTTTAGCAATCTATTTGTTGAAACTGAGTACAACGGACAGTACAACGCACTCATTGCCCATAGAAGATCTAGAAATGACGACGACAAAGACCTCTGGCTTGCCCATATGGCCGTTATCGATGCTGTCTCTGTTGGCGATATCGAATATGAAACAGATCGCATGCAATTTGTGGGAAGAGGTCGAACGTTGGCAAATCCTATTGCCATTAGCCGAGAACGCGCACTTAGCAACACTGTAGGCAATGTTTTAGACCCCATTTTTAGCTTATGTGTAAAAATAAATGTCATGCCAAATCGCGCTGGCCGGATTTCTTTTGTCACACTTATAGCCAATAGTAAAGATAGCATATTAGAACTAGTTTCTAAGTACCACAACATTGAAAACTGCGATGCGGCATTTTGGCTGGCAGTTATTCGCAGTCAAGTGGAAACCAAATACCTCAATATAAAAGCACACGAAATGGAGCTCTATCAAGATTTAATATCCGATATCTTGTTTTTAAGCCCTTTAAGGCAAAAAAATGCTGCAAGTATTTTACTAAATCGCAAAAGCCAATCTGCACTTTGGGCTCAAGGTATATCTGGCGACCGCCCTATTGTAAGTGTAAAAATCACCGATATTGAAGAGGTCGAAATACTATACGAATTGTTAAAAGCTCATGAATACTGGCATCTAAAAGATTTGCACGTGGACTTAGTCATCTTGGTTTTAGAGGCTTATAGCTACGCCAATCCAGTATTTGCTTTAATCAACGACATAGTGGCCTCAAGTCAAGAGAGCGATGCAAAAAGTAGAAAGGACAGCATCTTTGTACTCAATTACACCATGATCAGCGTGGAGGATGTTGATCTCATCGTCACATTATCCAGGTTGAGCTTTAGTGGTCAGTTTAAAACGATTAAAGAGCAGCTCAATCAACCACCGCAAATAGCGTTAGAACCCTTAATGCTTCCTAGTTTAAATGCGCAGTCTAATGT
>CALFXQ010000304.1 GCA_937958285.1 uncultured Fusibacter sp.
CAACATCTGCGGGCTCACTCGGAAGAGAGTTAAAGACCGCACTGACAGGCTTATTTTCACTGAATGCCTACTTTTTGCCGTATTTTTTCTTTGCGATGATATTCTTGGCAATCAATAAAAACATGCGCGCCTATCGCCTGCGCATGGAACTAGCCCTAGGTGCTCTGGCATTGGCACTCGTGTTTGCCGTGGGATTGTCGGGTTCACAATATGGTGAGGCAGCTCAATTTGGACTAGAGAAAATGGGGGATGCATACACTAAAGGTCAATTGCTCACCGGCGGTGGTGCCCTTGGCAATTTACTGTTTCAATTAGTGTATCAGCCGCTGGGCTCTTTGGGTACCTCGCTTCTCGTTGTTTGCTTGGTACTTCTTTTCTTAACTCTAGCCTTCCACATCACGCCAACTAAGATACTCAAGTGGCTCGGACAATCGGCGGTAATCACAAAAGATACCTTGGTAAAGACCAATAGCAATGTCAACACGGCCTTAAGAAATGGCATGGATCAGCTCAACGATCAATATGAAGCAACAGAGACTATGCGAAAAAAACACAAGCAGCATATTCTCGATTTAATGAACAAAGACTTATTTCCTGAACGCGACGAGACCGATCATGAAATTATGCAAGAAGAAGCCATTGGTGAAGAAAATGAACCCGTTATAGCGCCTGCCCAGCCCATATTAAACGCGCAAAGCGAGGTGCTTCCAGAAGAAAACGGCGTATTGACCGGCGATGCAGAAGGCTTTTTAGAGGCCATTGGTCCGCTCGACAAAATAGATGCGCTACAAGACGAGGCAGACAGCATCGAAGAAGCCCTTCAAGCGATTCGCATACTCGATTTTCAAGAAATCAGCAAGCGCAAGCTTAAGGCAGTAGCTGCCCCCATAGAAGATGAAATTCCCATCGTTTCTATAACAGAAGAAGAAGAGATTTTGCCAGGACCCGAGCTCGTACAAGCGAATACCCAAACCGAAACCACATCGCCGCAAGAAGATCCAACGGATTTTGACCTCGAGCCGATTATTGAGCCTGCAGAAACCTTTAATTTTGAACACTATCAGTTACCCGATTTAGAGCTCCTAAAAGCAGGTATCCCTCTAGATTCCGAAAGAGATCGAAAAGATATCCTAATGAAGGCCCGACTTCTAGAAGAGACCTTGGCCAACTTTAAAATTGAAGCAAAGGTCGTTCAAGTCAGTAAAGGTCCCATGATTACGCGCTTCGAGATTCAGCCGAGTCCAGGTGTGAAGGTGAGTCGTATTGTGAATCTTTCCGATGATATTGCCCTCAATCTCGCCGCCACAACGATTCGAATTGTCGCCCCCATTCCGGGCAAGGCAGCTGTGGGCATCGAGGTGCCCAATAAAACCACTTCGGTAGTTACTTTGAGAGATGTGGTCGAGAGCGAGGCATACGAGCAACTCAGCTCTGTGCTTCGCTTTGGGCTAGGCAAAGAGATTTCGGGTCAGCCCATTGTGGCGGATTTGGCAAAGATGCCGCATTTGCTTATTGCAGGGTCGACGGGATCTGGAAAATCCGTGTGCGTCAATACCATTATTTCAAGCATTTTGTA
>CALFXQ010000305.1 GCA_937958285.1 uncultured Fusibacter sp.
AGGAGAGAACATGAGCGCAAAGTGTATTTATGAAGCAAGAGACTATATACTTGAGCGATTGAATATTAAGCCTCAAGTAGGCCTTATATTGGGATCCGGCTTAGGCGTATTAGCTGATGAAATCGAGAATCCAACTGTAATTCCATATAGCGAGATTCCTCACTTCTTAAAGTCTACCGTAGAGGGCCATGCCGGTGAATTTGTAATTGGTACCCTCAGTGGTGTTGTGGTGATGGCTATGAAGGGCCGCTTCCACTACTATGAAGGCTATAGCCAAAAGGATATCACATTTCCTGTTAGGGTAATGAAGGCGCTGGGGATAGATACAATTTTTGTCACAAATGCCGCAGGTGGTGTGAACACCACATTTAAGCCTGGCGACTTAATGCTCATTGAAGATCAAATCAATTTTAGTGGCTCAAACCCCTTAATTGGACCAAATGAGGACGAGTTTGGCCCCAGATTTCCAGATATGTCGAAGGCTTATACGCCAAGTCTTTTAAGCACAGCGCACGATGTGGCTGCCAATCAAGGACTTCATTTAAAACAAGGTGTTTACATGTACTTTAGCGGGCCTACCTACGAGACACCTGCCGAGGTACAAATGGCGCGCATTTTAGGCGCTGACGCCGTGGGCATGTCTACCGTGCCCGAGGTCATTGTCGCTTCACATATGCGCATGCGCGTGTTGGGTATTTCTTGCATAACAAATATGGCAGCAGGCATACTCGACCAACCTCTCTATCACGGTGAAGTAGTCGAAACGGCCGAACGCGTGCGCGGTTCCTTTATCCGTCTGATAAAAGGCATTCTCGAAAATATGCCAAATTAGGGGGCATCATGTCACAGCAAGATAAACTTGAACAGTCTACAGTCTATTTACAACAACAGTTTAAGCACTTCAATATCTTTCCCAAGTTGGCAGTGATTCTTGGCTCTGGGCTAGGTGATTTTGCACAAGCCGTCGAGACAAAATTTGAAATGGCCTACAAGGATATTCCGGGCTTCCCGGTCACCTCTGTTGAAGGGCATACAGGTTCCCTGGTCGTTGGCAATCTCGACGGTAAAGCAGTCCTCATCTTTAAGGGTCGCATTCACGTCTATGAAGGTTATACAGCGCAAGAGGCTGCATTTACAAGTTACTTGTTAAAGCAATTGAATATCAATATGCTGATCTCTACAAATGCAGTTGGAGGTATGCGGCCAGAGTTGTATTTGGGTGCACTTGTATTGATAGAAGATCATATCAATTTCTCATTTCACAATCCACTAACACACACTTCTCTAGACATGAAAAATGCCTATAATATGGAGTGGCAAAATATTGCGCGTATGGTAGCTAAGCAAGAGGGCCTTAAGCTTCACAGTGGTATTTATGGAGGTATTTCAGGTCCCTCTTACCTTTCAGTGGCAGAACTTAAAATGTTGCGTCGACTAGGTGCAGATATTGTGGGCATGTCCACAATTCCAGAAGTGATTGTGGCGCGACTGTCAGATATTAAGGTTCTTGGCATCTCTTGTGTGACCGATATGGTCGTGCCAGAAGCACTAGAACCACTGGATCACGACATGGTCGTGCGCGTTGCAAATCAAACGAGACCGAAGTTTACACAATTACTTAGAGCGATTGCAAATCAATTGTTCATCAGCGAGGAAATCCAATGAGAATGTACGATGTCATCAAAAGAAAAAGAGAACGGTTCCAACTCTCAAAAGAAGAAATTCACTTTTTTATTAAGGGGTATACTTCTGGCGAGATACCGGACTACCAGGCAAGTGCACTGTTAATGGCCATTTTTCTCAATAAGATGAATGCCGAAGAAACAGTAGCTTTAACTGAGGCGATTATGCACTCAGGAGATGTGGTGGATCTGAGCCCAATTGCAGGCATAAAGGTCGACAAACATTCTACAGGAGGTGTTGGCGATACCACAACGTTGGTTCTTGCGCCCCTGGTAGCTGCTGCGGGTGTACCCACTGCGAAAATGTCGGGAAGAGGCCTCGGACACACCGGTGGCACAATCGACAAACTAGAAGCAATTCCTGGTTTTCACGTGGAGCTGACTGTCGATGAATTTATGGATGCTGTGAATCGCCATGGTGTTGCGGTTATTGGGCAGTCTAAGAATATTGCACCAGCAGATAAGAAATTGTATGCCTTGCGCGATGTAACGGCTACTGTCGACAATTTGAGTCTTATTGCCAGTTCCATTATGAGTAAAAAACTTGCCGCGGGATCCAATGGCATTGTACTCGATGTAAAAACGGGCAGTGGTGCCTTTATTAAAACCCTCGAGGGTTCTGTAGAGTTGGCACAAGAAATGGTAACCATTGGCGCGGGCATGGGACGTGAGACGGTGGGGGTTATAACAGATATGGCCCAACCTCTGGGCTTTGCCATCGGAAATTCACTCGAGGTCATTGAGGCCATAGAAACACTAAAGGGTAAGGGTCCCAAAGACCTTCACGACTTGTGTATCACCTTAGGTGCGCACATGGTTCTCATTGCAAAAAAAGCAGACTCATACGAAGAAGCGGCGGCATTGCTAGAAAGTTTAATCGACAATGGCCAGGCGCTTTCAAAGTTTAAGGAATTTATTGCATCTCAAGGTGGCAATCCCCAGGTTGTCGAGGATTACAGTTTGTTCCCATCCTGTGCGCATATTCTGGGAATTTATGCCGATAAAGCTGGTTATGTCGAGAAATTCAACTCAGAAGAAGTAGGCGTTGCAGCGATGCTCTTAGGTGCAGGCCGCGTTGATTTAGCCTCTCCAATAGATTTGGGCGCTGGGATTTTGCTGAGTAAAAAAATTGGCGATGCCGTTGCTAAGGGCGAGCTTTTAGCGACCTTTTACACCAACGACGAAAGCAGCATCCCGCAAGCAACTGAGAGGTTTATGGCTTCTGTAAGCATCGGAAATACACCTGTGAGTGCACCACCACTCGTGCATGCTGTTGTCAAAAAAGATGGTGTGGTTTACACAAAATAAATTAATTGTTGATAATGCTTCACATAATTGGGTATTAAATGGCATAGAGTGGCTGAATTACACCACTTATGCCATTTTTTATTATTTTCGATCTCGTGAAAGGAGCAGTAAATGAAGCAATTAGAACTAGATACGATTAAACAAGCAATACTAAATGAAATTGAAGGTTATGAGTTTTATCATATGGCAGCGTTAAAAGCGCACAACGAAGAAACAAAACAGGCTTTTATCAACTTAGCAGATGAAGAAATGAAGCACGTAGAATGGCTTCGCGATCTCTTTACAAAGATGCAAGCTGATAGCACCGATAAATACAACTTGGCCATGGTCTCTGACCCACCATCACCACAGCTGTACGATTGGTCAAAACTCGACCGTCGCAATGCACAAAGCGCAATGAGCGTATTTGGCATAGGCATGCAACTCGAAGATTTGGCAATCAAATTTTACAAAAAGGCAAGCGAAGATGCACAAGACCCCTTTGCTAAAGCACTATTTGCTAAACTCGTTGCTTGGGAGCAAGTGCATTACGATCAATTTGCCCGTGAACACGACATTCTAAAGAGTGAGTTTTGGGATGCTCAAGGGTTTGCACCCTTTTAGTTAAAAAATAAGAGTCCGCACACTGTGCGGACTCTTGTTTTTTAGCTATAATCTTTCGAGGCAACAAAACGTGATTTATGCTATAATGTAGGTTGGTGGTGATGAAAAATGAGCGAAAAAGAACTTCAGGTGAATCTGCCCATGTTTGCTGGGCCATTAGATTTACTCCTACATTTACTCGAAAAAAACGAAATAGACATTTACGATATACCCATTGCCCTTGTCACAGAGCAATTTTTGGCATATCTAGAAAACGTGCAACATTTAAAGCTCGATGTTACCAGCGAGTTTGTGGTAATGGCAACCCATTTACTAGAAATTAAGTCCCGCATGCTCCTGCCCATACATAGTCAAAAGGACTTAAACGAAACAGGAGAATGGGCGCTAACAGAGTCTGACCCTCGATTTGACCTAGTTCAGAGGCTAATCGCATACAAGCTCTACAAGGACGCTGCCATCGAATTCGACATGCGACACCAACAGTACGGTGGTGTGTACTTCAAAGAGACCAACGAGTTGAGCCGATACCAAATACCTCTAGATTTTGCAGACGACAGCATACATCTCGACGTGGGTGCCTTGTCGCGTGCATTGTCACAAATTATTCAACGTATGCCAGAGGTAGATGTGAATCGACGCGATTACTTTAAAAAACTACATCGCGACGCACATACTGTCGAGCACAAAATGCGGGTATTAAGCGACCAATTCAAGAGCCAAAAGCAATGGCGATTTACCAAACTCGTAGAAATGGCCAGTTCAAAGTTAGAAGTCGTTGTGACTTTTTTAGCGCTACTAGAATTGCTCAAAACCGGAAAGGTCAATGTGCGACAAACCATGACATTCGACGATATCGAAATACAGATAGATGAGGACTTTAGCTATGTACACAACGCAGATGAAACAACTTGAGGGCTTGCTATTTGCATGGGGAGAAGCCATTTCTATGAAGCGACTGGCTGGCCTTATGAGCATGAGCACTGTCGACTTAAAAACCACAACAGATTTATTGAATGCGCACTATGAGCAACAGGGGAGTGCATTGATTGTATTAGAAGTCAATCAATCGGTGCAATTGGCTTCACGGCCAGAATTATCCCCGATTATTGAACCTTTATTTGCCACAGATAAAAATAAAGGACTATCGGTGAGCAGCTTAGAAGTACTTTCTATCATTGCCTATAA
>CALFXQ010000306.1 GCA_937958285.1 uncultured Fusibacter sp.
TCGCTCAATGCGTCGTTTCTTCCAGGGGTAAATGGAACATGTACGCTTATCCCCGCATTTTTTGCGGCCTGTTCGATTGCCACAGCCCCACCCAGTACGATTAGGTCTGCCATAGAAACACGCTTTCCACCCTCTGCACTGTTGTTAAAGGTTTGTTGAATCTGCTCATAACTGGAGAGTACTTTATTTAACTGCTCGGGGCGATTCACCTCCCACTTGATTTGAGGTTCTAGACGAATTCTGCTTCCATTGGCACCGCCACGGTAATCTGAACCTCGAAAAGTAGACGCCGAAGCCCATGCTGTGGTTACCATTTGAGGAATCGTCAATTCAGAAGTCACAATTAGCGCTTTCAACGTCTCAATGTCTGTTGCTTCGATAATTTTATAGTCAATTTTCGGAATTGGATCCTGCCAAATTAAATCTTCTTCTGGAACTTCTGGTCCTAAATATCTCGACTTTGGGCCCATGTCTCTGTGAGTGAGTTTAAACCAGGCTCTTGCAAATGCATCCGCAAACAGGGCCGGATTTTCATGATACTTCTTGGAGATAGCTTTATAGATTGGATCCATTCTCAGAGATAAATCAGCTGTCGTCATAATTGGCGGTTGGCTTTTTGTGCGGTCTTGAGCCATTGGAATATTGTGTGCTGCAGTATCTGCTGGAACCCATTGCCATGCGCCTGCGGGACTTTTCACCAAGTTCCAGTCATACCCAAACAACGTATCAAAGTAACCCATGTCCCACTTAGTCGGCGTAGCATTCCATGGACCTTCAATACCACTTGTAATCGTATCATCACCGATACCAGATCCAAATGTATTATGCCATCCTAGCCCCATCAGCTCAATCGGTGCTGCTTCTGGCTCTTTGCCAACATGTGAGGCCGATGCAGCACCATGACATTTTCCAAAAGTATGTCCACCTGCAACGAGTGCAACGGTTTCTTCGTCGTTCATTGCCATACGCGCGAAAGTTTCTCTAACGTCCTTTCCCGACGCCACTGCATCGGGAATGCCATCCGGCCCTTCCGGATTCACGTAAATAAGACCCATTTGTACCGCCGCCAGCGGAGTATCAAGCTTGCGTTCATCCTTGTCTGCACCCGACTGATAACGCCTATTTTCAAGCCATTCGCGCTCTTGGCCCCAATAAATATCTTCCTCAGGCTCCCATATATCCTCTCGTCCACCACCAAAGCCAAAGGTCTTAAACCCCATTGACTCCAGAGCACAGTTTCCAGCTAAAATCATCAAATCTGCCCACGATATCTTTCTGCCATATTTTTGTTTAATGGGCCACAGTAGCCTTCTCGCCTTGTCTAAATTCGCATTGTCAGGCCAACTATTTAAGGGTGCAAAGCGCTGAGAGCCTGTACCTGCGCCACCGCGTCCATCTCCTGTACGATAAGTACCAGCTGAATGCCAAGCCATTCTAATAAATAAGCCGCCATAGTGTCCATAATCTGCAGGCCACCAGGGTTTAGAGTCTGTCATTAGCGCATAGAGGTCTTTTTTTAACCCTTCATAATCTATTGCGTTAAAAGCCTCTGCATAACTAAACTCAGAGCCCATTGGGTCAATTTTCTCACTGTTTTGCTGCAAAACTTTGAGATTTAGTTGATTGGGCCACCAATCCTTATTCGATGTGCCGCCTTGCTTACCTTGGCTGGTTGCGCCTGTTACTGGGCATTTACCTTCTGAATGCATGTCTTCCTCCTTTGTCAGCAATAAGATAGAACTGCGTCCATTACTTACCCACATCGTTGAAGACATCACTACTAATCAGTAAATAATTCTAATCGCAAAAAAATACCCGCAAAAAAATAACGACTGAAGAAGAACAGCCGCTGCTGGTAATATATATTTTTTAAAATCATTACAATAACTATGGCTTTTAATCTGATGGATTAAGTGATTTGCCTCATTATGCCTTCTTGCGTCAATTTGTCGATTAAAGCGTGAAGCTCTGCAGTGGGCAGTCTATCTGGTTGTCTAAACCAATAACTCATCACACCGATCATTGCCGATAAGGTGTACTCTAGCATATAGTCAAACTCTTTTGTTGAACCCAAGGGAGTATGGCTAAAGGCTTCCATGAGCACAGGCTTAATGGTATTCTTTAGCTTGCTTGCAAATGCCGGATCGCCATTGTCTCCAAGTAAAACAGCATAGTAATGATTGTTCTTTTCGTATAGATCAAAAAATGCATGCATGGGTACACCACGCATTTCAGACCCAATCCATATTGGAGGCAACTCGTGAATTGTCGGTATAAGTGATTGCTCGATATGCTCAAGTACATCATACACATCTTTAAAATACTCGTAAAAGGTGCCTCGATTGTATCCCGCCTTTGCTGTGATATCCTTCACTGTAATCTTTTCAATTCTCGTTTCACAGTACAATACCCAAAAGGCATCTACCAGATTCTGTTTCGTTTGCGATGTTAACGCATCTCTCTTTTTCATCTTAAGCCCCTAAAGTAAATCCGACAAACATCGAACCATTGTTGGTTGATATTGAAGGTTTGTCCTTTTATACTGAAATCATACAACACGGTGTTGGATTTATCAAGGAGGATAATTTGTGATTACAATTCTTTGTTCCGGTTCTCGCGGAGATTTTCAGCCATATATCGCACTTGCCCAAGCCTTACAAAAGCTTGGCAAGACTGTACGCATCGCAGGAGGCGTTAGTTTTGAAGCCTTTATTAAAAGTTATGGCATCGATTTTTACAGTCTATCTGCCGATTATCAATCTACCTCTATTGACCCAAAGCTCCTTCAAGAAGCCCAATCATCAGACAACCCACTAAAGATGCTTTTGACCTTTAACAAGATGAAAAAGTATGTTGTGGGCTTAACAGAAGAGATGTATCAAGCATGTGTCGGCAGTGAACTCATTATCTATCACCCTGGCTGTTCCATTGGTTTCTTTGCCGGCGAAAAACTAGGTATCCCTTCTATCCTCGCTGCCCCTTTCCCAATGCACAAAACAAGCGAGGTGGCCTCTCTGATTGCCTATGGAAAAACCAAAATGCCGAAAACCATGAGTTATCAACTCTTACAAGGCATGCTTTGGATGGCCGGCAAAACAGGCATCGTCTCATTTTATAAAAAAGCCTTCGGCAAACTTCCCGAAAATTTTGGCATTCCCTTCGAGAAAGTGAATAAGAATCGCCCCGCCATTGTTTCTTGCAGCAAATATGTATTCCCACGCCCCAAAGATTGGAATGAAAATATTCACCAGGACGGCTATTGGTTTGTCGAAGAAACCCATGGCTATACGCCGAGCAAAGCACTCTCCGACTTTTTGGAAGCCGGCGAAAAACCCGTTTACATCGGGTTTGGCAGCGTCTTTGATCACAAGCATCAAGAAGAAACTGTAACCCTTATAAAAGAAGCACTCAACCGCACTGGCAAACGGGGAATCATCAGTGGCATGGGTGAAATCGCCAACCTTCCAGACAACATTCTGGCTGTCGATAGCATTCCACACAGCTGGCTATTTGAACGCGTTTGTCTGGTTTGTCACCACGGGGGCGCAGGAACCACCGCTGCTGGATTTAAGGCAGGGGTGCCGAGCGTCATTATTCCCTTTTCAAACGATCAATTCGCCTGGGCCCATAGAGCTTACGACTTAGGTGTCGCCTCTAAGCCCATTTACCGCAAGCAGCTTACCGCTGAGAGGCTTTCAAGCGCCATTCAGCACGCACTAAATGACAGAATTATTCAAAGTGCGCAAGCTCTTGGTAAAAACATCGCCACAGAAAATGGTGCCCAAAAATGTGCACAGGTAATTGCAGCCGTTCTAGGGAGGTAGACTATGGACGACCACCAAAATGCCTCTTGGCGGAAGCCCTTTTTCACCCTTTACGCTGGGCAAGCCATGTCACTCCTCACCTCTAGCGCCGTTCAGTTCTCCATCATTTGGTGGATCACCACCACAACCGGTTCTGCCATCGCCCTCACAATTGCAAGTGTGGTAGGCTTATTGCCACAAGCTGTTATTGGCCCCTTTGCTGGCGTTTGGATTGACCGATTTAGTCGAAAGACAATTGTCATTTTTTCCGATACCACCATCGCAGTTTCTAGTTTGCTGTTGGCCCTATTCTTTTGGTTTGGCATCGAATCGCTTCCACTCGTCTACATGGTTTTGTTTATTAGAGCATTGGGAGAGACGTTCCACAAACCCGCTATGCAAGCAATGCTGCCACAAGTTGTTCCACTATCTGAGCTCACAAAGGCGGGTGGATTTGGGCAAATGATCAGCGCTGCGAGTTCTATGGCTGGACCTATGCTTGGTGCTTTGATTATGAGCGCAATGTCACTCCCCTATGCGCTATTAATCGACGTGATAGGCGCTTCCATCGCCATCGCCGCTCTAGCAAGCGTAAAAATCTCTAGACACAAAGCACACCACAATGGCCGAAACAGCGTGATTGACGATATGAAGCAAGGCATTCTGGCAATCAGATCAAATAAAGCATTAATGCGTCTCTCTATACCCATGTTTATTACGACAGTGACTTTTGTACCACTGGGTACCCTGCTCCCGCTGATGGTCAAAGGATACTTCAATGGCACTGCGTGGCATAATGGCCTTGTACAAAGTCTATTCTCTTCGGGTATGCTTATAGCTGCGCTAATCATTGGTCTCACTGGTGGTCTTAAACGACAGTTTTTAATGATCTCTGCATCTACAGGTTTACTTGGCATATGTGCCGTTATTGGAGGCATTTTGCCTACACACATGTTCTGGGTATTTTGCATCGCTGTATTTGTAATGGGTGCCACTGGCATGGGATTCAATATCCCATTTACAGCCTACATTCAAAAGTCGGTGCCCACTGAAAACCTCGGGAAAGTGATTGCTCTTGTAACTAGTGCAATGAGTTTCGCAGCCCCGATTGGTATGTTCATTGCAGGCCCGCTCTCCGAACTGATCGGTGTGAACAATTGGATGCTATATGCGGGTTTAACAATGATATTTATTGGCCTACTTAGTTACTTTCTAACCAAGGAATTCGATGCTTTAGTGCCCAACTGATCTACTTTTAACAATCAAAATCAATTAGCAACAGCGATCCTCGTAAATGGGGATTACTGTTGCTAATTTCATGTTCGAACGATCACAGTTAACTTAAATTAATTTGATGAGTGTAAGCCAAGTTTGTTCCCTTCTGTATCAATGAACAATGCAAAATATCCACTTTCATCAGCATGAAGGGTCTTTGGAACAATAATTTTCCCTCCATTATGCTCTACCTTATCCAGTATATTCTGAAGATTATCTCCAGCATCAAGGTAGATGGTTACACCATTGGACGAAGGCACATACCCTTCGCCTTGAATTATAACTCCAAAAGTTATTTGTTCATCCGTTGGGAATACTCCCATTTGCATATCCACGAAATCCATTTGCTCGATGTTTATACCCAAAATATTTTCATAAAACTCGATTGCTCGCAAAATCTCAGTTGCTGGAATTTCAAAGATGGAAACGAAGCTTTTCATATCAATTACCTCCTTAATATTGGGATAAATCCTAAGGTGATTGTAATCTATCGCTTCATTCAATAATTGTAAAAATGAGACACTTCTCATCTACTTATAGAAGAGTGAGGAAAGAACCATATTATCGTGTCCTAAAAACTCTTTAGGACTGATTCCTGTAAACTCTTTAAAATCCTTAATAAAATGTGATTGATCGTAATAGCCGATTTCATAAGCAATATTCGTTAGGCTATCAATCTTTTCATTCAGCAATATTTTTAAGACAGATTGTAATCGGATAACTTTACCTAATTGTTTAGGGCTAACGCCTACTTGTTTAAGAAACTTTCTTTCTAATTGCCTTCTCTTAGATAAGTCTTGCTCGAGAATCTCGTTAATCTGCGTGCCACCTTTTGTCAATAGAAGCGTATTAACAGTGGTTTTTACGATATGATCAATGATAATCTTGTCATTTAACCTATCAAATAGAAATTTTTCAATGTGCCCGATTCTTTCCTCAGTGTTCGCAGCCTTTACAATTTTTTCTTCTAGTTTTTTTGCAGAGGCTTCACCAAACAAGTGGCCTAAAGGTGTTTCTTTGTTCACTAAGTTTTTTATTGGTTCAGATATAAAATTAGCGAAGCCATAAGGGTAAAAACTCACAGCAAATGTATTGACACATCCCATCGGCTGAATATAAAAAGGTTCTATTGTTTGTCCAAGTATCATTGCTCTTGGCTGAATGATAAATTCATCTTCCGAAGTGTATCGCTTAATATCATCCCCTAAAATGAAGGCCATTTCAATACAACCATCTGGTATAATACGCTGCTTTTGCGAGTTCTCTTCAACGGACACTTCTAAAGTCCAATAAAAGTTAACCAAAGATTCTAAATCCTGATGTGGTCTAAAAGTTTGATAATTCATTAATTACACCTTCTCCGTAGTATTGCTAAACAGCATCTTCTTGGCAAAACAATATACCGCAGTCATTATTGCAATAAAGTAGGCAAAAGCATAAATAATGCAATGACATCTGTGAAGTTGCACAGACAATGCACTAAAATTGCCAGTAGCAGCGAGTCTTTTTTGTAGACCACCCAGTAAAGAGGCAGCATCGCCACGAGTCTTGTCATGATCAACCAAGGTGACCACATGTGATATAGGGAAAAGAGGAGTGTGTTTAATAACACCCCGAGAGCACCCAACCACTTTATATGTGCTAGCAAATAACCTCTAAAAAAAAGCTCCTCGACAATTGGTCCTATCAGCGTTAAAACCAGTAGCTGTAAAACCAATGTTAAAATCAGTTTGCTGTCGCTGTAGACACTTAAATCCTCAACTAAGATATAACCGCTCGGCATCCACTGTGATGTTGCCTCCAGAAAGAAGTCTGTAACCGGCTTAAGCGCTGTCATCAGAACCCCGACTACGATAAATAGACCCACAGTGTAAGCTGAATAGGCTTTCTTGCTCATTTTTTTTTGCAAACCAAGAATCCCTCGCAAGCGATAGGAACCCGTCTTCTTTTTTGCCACAAAGTGCAGTATACCAAGCTCAATTGGCACGAGAAAGATAAGTACTGCAACACTAAGCACAAAGACCCTTGGATAGCTTTCAAATACTGAAAACCTTAGAAGCATGCCATAACCAACTGCGACTGCAATTCCAGGTAGTAAGTGAAGCGCAATAACACTCCATAGGTTTGGGATTTCTCGATTTTCTGTCATGGTGTAAACCTCCATAGTTAATTAACAACAGTTTAAACTATGGGACCGTACCAAGGTAAAGCAGAAAATTAATCTACAGGAACAAATAGTTCTAAATAGGATTTGGAGTGTTCTGCCTTTGGTGCAATAAGAATCATCTTAAGAAATGCGATGTTCTTGTCTTTTAGTCCATGATCAAACATATACTGTTTTACGCGATAAAATACTTCTTGAATTGCTAGAGCGCTCTCAAGTCGGTCTTCGATAACAGTATAGACGCACTTGTTGTACTGTATTTTTTTACCGCCTTCTGGGGCTGGATTTGGTTGCATGTTAACAATTAGCATTTTACTCGATATGAGCCCATTATCATCGTAGTTCAACTGCCGCACCATGCTCTTGATAATGGATGTTCCACCCAACTCAGATTGAACCTGATGTATCGCATCAAACTCCTCAAAGGCTACAAAATCCGAAACTTCACCGAGGACTTCTAGAGGGCCTAAGGGTCTAATAGAAAACTTGTTGTACTGCGACAGTATGGCATCACAGCCTTCTATGAGAGAATCCATTCGATTGGCTACTCGAGATAATCTCCCGATTTCTTCATAAACTATTGCTCTTTTTTCTGTTACAACTGCCTTTATTTCTTCAATGCTCAATGTGCTGTGAATGCACTTAATCGTCTTAAAATCGATGTCTAGTGATCGGTAAAAATCTATCGATAAAATAGCGAGAATATCCTCATAGGTATATTTTCTATACTGATTACTATCATCCTGATTTGGCTCGATAATGCCCTTTTCCTCATAATACCGCAATTTGTCTCTAGAAATGCCGATAATTTTTGCGATTTCTCCAATCGTATACACAGCATGCCTCTCATTTCTTATCTTTCGATTAAGCGATACCTAGTAGAACAAATTATTTTTGTTCCCATGCCTGTAATACACCATTGTGATCATACGCATAAACCTTTTACCATGGCATTGGTATATTTTTTACGCTAGCACAACCTTCGTTTCTGATAATGTCAGGTATGCTTAAACCAATTGTACATTTTTATCCTCGACATCATCAATTAAAAAACTGCCATCGGCAGCTCGTTGCTTTATTTCCCATTTTATATTATCACTTCTTGTTCAAATATTACACGAACTCCGAGAATCATTAACTGATTTAAAGCCTGCAATATCTCCACGGTATCTCTCCCAAAGCGACTGATATTTTTCGTAAGCATAAATTCTATCAACCAAAAGCCATTGTGGAGTAGTGGCTACCAATCGTGTAAATGCAGATACTTGTACAGCAAGGCTTTTTAATTGCTCCACATCGTTTGTACTTACCTTGGCATAAACAGCAACCCACTTTTCTCTTTTAGGAGGTTCAGGCAGTATGGAATGTATTCCTGAATTTTCAGTCATGACAAAACATCTGTAATTACAGGTTTGTTGGTAAGTTGAAGCTTGTTACTGTCTCTTTAATAAGCGCTGCTTGAAAGCTTTGATTCGCTGGCCATAACGACTTGTAAAGACGATTCCACAAATAACTAATCCAATTCCTGCGCCTTGAGCAAACACTGAAATATTACTTAATACTTCATAATTGCTAAGTGCCGTATGATTTACGATGCTGGAAGCAAGCCATAAAATTGCTCCAACTAATAGAACCCAATGCACACGATTGTTATGGCGCTCTGTCTCTGAATGTGTATATTCAACTACCTTTAAAACAGTATCTTCTATCTCTTTATTCATTATCTCGCTTTTCCTTTCTCCATCAAGTAGTTCTCGAAGGTCAACTTCATAAAAATCAGATATATCGATTAGTACATCTAAGTCTGGCATATTATTACCATTCTCCCACCGAGATACTGTTCTGTTTGACACATTAAACTTTTCTGCTAGTTGGTCTTGTGTTAGTCCTTTCTGCTTGCGAAGTTCCTTTAAGAACACGCCAATTTTTACCTGATCCATTTCTTTTGCCTCCTTTCAAAACGAATACTATCAAAAATGTCCGATTAAAAACACGACACAAAGCGAGAAATGCCCTGTTTTATCACCCGACATGGTATGTCTACCATTCAATTTCTCTTTTCTTCCTGCAAATTCAAATTTGTCTCTATTTCATCTAAATTATCATTTGGATCCAACTTTTTGCATTTAAGAAAACCCACTTAATATCTCTGATTTTTCTCTAACTCGCTATGTCATCTATATTTTAGCCCTTTTTTCGTCTGTTTTTGCCCCGAAATTGGACAAAACCACTATTTGTTGTAGTCAAACTCTACCTTTTCGCACTTGAACCTTTGCGCGTCATCAGATTTATCGCTTCTACGTGCCTTGAGTAGACAAAAATAATGTCGTGTGAACCTATTGGGGCCTTGGCAGTAATGAATCATCTAATTATCAATCCTTCATAAATAACAAGAGCATTTTCACTGGTCCCACTTATAGCATTAATCATTTTCAAATCTTCTTCGCGAATAGTTGTAATGCTTCTTGAAATCTCCACTGCCTCTTGAGCTGTTTCAATAACCCCAGATAAAAATAAGCCAAGTTTCATAATCACCCTCCGCATGTATATTAGGTAATCATGTGTATTAGGTAATCATTCATAGTAAGTCTGTTGATTGCGCCTTATTGAATGTTGGACTAACATAGTTTTGTGTCTGATACACTTTAGTCGAGCTAAGTGTCAATATAGCGAAGTTCGAACTGATAACTATTTTATTGCTTAAATTCAAATTGAACCGCAGTCTGAGTTTCATTGCTTCGATCAGGATATTCTAACCACTTAATTGTGGTATTCAATTCTAAAATTATGTCTTTTGCCTCGATGACAACGCCATCTCCGTAATCTAATGATTCTGTCGTGTGTGCATCACTGATGAGACAAATGCTATATCCTCTCTCTAATGCAGCATATGCGGTTGCACGAATACACCAGTTTGTTGCTGCACCTACCAAGACTATCTTCTTTACTTCAAGATGTTTAATTAAATCACTTAAATTGGTTTTTTCAAATGAGGAATTATACTCCTTTTCAATATAGTAGTCATCCTTTGATTGGTCAAGTCTTGGGTCAAT
>CALFXQ010000307.1 GCA_937958285.1 uncultured Fusibacter sp.
GCAGTGCTTTGGCAATTATATCTGGATTTAACTCGCCCACGCGCGAAATTTTTTCTTTGCCAATACAGGAAATGCCCGCTGCTTTCATTTGCTCTTCCATAAAGGGCTCGAGTTCTTCGATGACATAGAGCGTTTCAACTTGAGCTGCAAAATCGCGGATTTTTTGCATAGGCAGTGGGAATGTAAAGCCGAGCTTGAGGTAAGAAGCGCTCTCGCCAAAGACTTCTTTTGCGTATTCGTAGGCAACCCCAGCTGTGACGATGCCAATTTTTTTATCGTTCCACTCAATGCGGTTAAGCGGCGTTTCATTTGCAAAGGCTTCGAGGCGCAATAATTTATCTTCAACTACTGGGTGAAGTACCTTAGCCGTCGCTGGCGATGCCACGTATTTTTCAGGCATTTTTTTGTAGGGCACCATTGGCACCTCTACGCGCTCGCCTTCTTGTACTAATGATTTAGAATGACATGTTCTCGTGGTCATTCTAAAGAGCACGGGCACATCGAAGTCCTCTGAAATTTTGTAAGCTTCTTTCACAAAATCTAAACACTCTTGTGAATCTGAAGGTTCAATACATGCGATTTTTGCAAATTTGGCGTAATAGCGATTATCCTGCTCATTTTGCGAGGAGTGACATCCTGGATCATCTGCAGAGACCAATACAAAACCGCCGGTTACACCCGTGTATGCAAATGTAAATAGCGGGTCTGCCGCTACGTTCACACCTACGTGTTTCATGGCCGCTAACGCCCTTGCACCCGCAATTGAAGCGCCAATTGCCGTTTCAATCGCCACCTTCTCGTTAGGTGCCCACTCACAGTAGATCGACTCTTTAAAGTCGGCAACATTCTCTAAAATTTCTGTACTTGGCGTTCCAGGATATGCAGAAGCAAAGGTTACACCCGCTTCGAATGCGCCGCGTGCAACTGCTTCGTTACCTGTTAATAGTTTTTTCATCGACTGCTCCTTATTTGTCTGATCCTTCACATCGTCTTACTTGTGGTTTGCCGCTGCAATAACACTACCCAAAGCTATCGAGTACAATTTTGCCTCGTATGAATCTGCGCGCGACACTAGGACTACCGGCGCTTTTGCACCCATAATCACCCCTGCCGACTCGGCTTTTGCCAAGTACGTCAATGCTTTGCCAATGCCATTGCCCACTTCGATATTCGGCACTAAAAGCACATCTGTGTCGCCCGAAATTGCAGATTTAAACTTCTTAACTTCTGCGGCCTCTTTTGAAAATGCCAAATCAAGCGCCAAGGGTCCTTCGACGATTACATTTTCGCCAAATTCGCCAGCTTCCCCACGCTCCTGTAGCGCCCGGGCATCTACAGTTACCGGCATTTGAGGATTCACTTTTTCTTTGGCGGCCAAACAAGCGACTTTAACCACTTCTGTGCCTAGGGCCTTGGCCGTCGCCACTGCATTGGCAATAATTTTTGCCTTCGCCTCTAGGTCTGGCTCAATGTTCATGCCGCCATCTGTGAGGTAAATGAGTTTATGGTAGCTAGGCACCTCGTAAACCATCACGTGAGACAGCAAACTATCGGTGCGCAAACCCGTTTCTTTATTGAGTACCGCTTTTAAAAGAATGGCCGTGTCAATAAGCCCCTTCATTAAAAAATCTGCCTTGCCACTGCTCACCATCTGAACGGAAATCGCCGCCGAAGCTTCTAGGGATTCTGATGCAACGCGTTCGAATTGACTTAAATTGAGTCCCTCTTTTTCTGCGATTGCATCCATTGCCGCTAAATCGCCAACTAATATCGGCTCAACGATGCCCTGTTGAGCCGCAGCGACCACTGCACCCAGTACATCTGCATCTTCTGCTGCCGCTACTGCCAAGCGCATGCGCTTTTGCCCCTTCGCTACCGCCATTAATTCATCGAGTTTTTTGATCACGAGAATACGCCTCCAATTTTTTAGCAGAGTTATCATTTTTTTTGAACACCCTCAGTGTACACCATTTTTTTATCCAATACAATTGTTTTTATGTGAAGAAAGTGTTGCAAATGCCAGTGAAAAGCGTTTTCACTGGACGATTAAACCGAGATGTGTTTTCTATTGTAACCGAACACATGTTCGTGTATAATGAAATTAAATCCTCCTCTTCAAACAGAGGACCTCTAGAAAGGTGATGTGGTATGAAACTTATTGCCGAACCCATTGAGGCCATTATGTGGACCTCAAAACAAGGCGACCTACGCCCCATTCGATTTCAATGGGAGAACGGCCAACAGCGCCAAGTCATTAAAATCGATCGCATTGTTAAGGTCGAACGCACACAAAAGGCCGGTGAAGCCGCCCTCGTCTACACATGTGAAAGCGTCATACGCAATGAAAAACGCCTCTACGAGCTGCGTTACACCCTCGGCAACTGCACCTGGGTCTTGTATAAAATTTGAGGTGTATCCATGATCCCACGCGCCGCTGAGCCCCTTAGTCCCGCCGATTGGTCGCTTGCTGAAGCCGTTGCCTGCTACGGCAGCATTGCCATGCATATCGATGTAAATTCTGCATATCTCTCTTGGGAGGCCATCCATCACTTAGAACAGGGCGGCACACTAGATTTTCGCACTGTACCGTCCATCGTGGGCGGCAACCCAAAAACCCGAAGAGGCATTGTGCTCGCCAAATCTATCCCCGCCAAGCGATACGGCATTCAAACCGGCGAAACCCTTCATACTGCCCTTCAAAAATGCCCACATCTAAAAATCATCTCGCCTTCCTATGGCCTCTATATGAATTGCTCTAATGCCATGAAACGTCTGTTAGAAACCTTTACCCCCCATGTGCAGCGCTTTTCTGTAGATGAGTTTTTTATTGAGATTACAGACCTCTCACTTATATACACTTCTGCTAATGCCTTTG
>CALFXQ010000308.1 GCA_937958285.1 uncultured Fusibacter sp.
GGATTGAGTTTATGCTGAGTGTGACTTTAAAGCTATCAGGCTATTTCTTATTGTGGTTGACGGGTGGTTCTTTTCTGCTTTTTAACGGTTTTTCATGGGATACCAGTCATGCAATTTATATTTTCTTCTTCGTTATCGGTGTATTGGGGATTTCGGTGGAACTTGTTTTAGCGCCGTACTTTGTTATGCAGTCTCAAACAAAGCAAAGCATACCACAGATGATTGCAATACTCTCAGTGATTCTAGTGTCCATTGCCTTTAAGAATTCAAATATGTTAATTGAAAAGAGCACTATTGATGTATTTCCTGCAATTGCAATCTCTGCTGTGGTGTATGTCATCACGAAATATTTTTTAAACAAAGAGTATGCAAAATTAATTAGTTAGCAAAACTGCATAGGGATTATTGTATTGACAGATGAAGCAAATTACAAGGCCTACCCTTGGACCGAGCACGCTAGCCGCGTTGCTGTTATCGGTCCTAGGGTAGGTCATTTTATGTTTTATCTAGCAGTTATATGCATTATAATGATTGAATTTTGTAAACTACCTTATAGACCATGCAGAATAAACCAACTTAAGTTGGTTCTCCGCCTCTTACAATCAAAGTAAACTAGTGGACAGGACTCATATCTCAATCATTTGTTATATTTAATAAAGCAATCTTAAAGAGATGAGAATAACAGTCATGGGCTAACACTCGTAGAAGAAAGAGGTGAGAGTATGGAACAACCATTGGATAGACAGTATAGTTTGGTTAAAATTATTGGGCTATGGCTCTTGGTCACTGTACCAATGGGAATTGGGCGATACATCATTATGCCAATGCTGGCCGATTCTGTAGTCATCCATCCCGGAATAATATTTTGGCTACTTATGATTTTAGGGATGATATGGCAGTTTGTTTTGTCGGTTATAATTCTAAAATCTGAACTTGGATCACTTAGTTGGGTTAAAGTGAAAGAACGGCTATGGCTGAATCACCCTATTGATTCTAAATCGGGAAAACCAAACAAGAAGCTTTACTGGTATGTTATTCCGGTAATTCTTTATGCAGCGCTGATTGGTCAAACGGGTTTATTCAATTTTGTTGGCGAATTTCTTGTTAAGGTGTTTCCTTCTCTAGCGCCACCTCCGTATGTTTTGATTAAAAATTTAGCAACCCCTGAATTTGCAGGAGCATGGTATATAGTTGTCATTGCTTTAGTTTCTTCTGTATTCAACTATTTACTAGGTGAAGAGCTTTTTTTCAGAGGCATTCTACTGCCAAAGATGAATGGGACTTTCGGTAAATTCGATTGGGCTATCAATGGGGTTTTATTTGCAACATATCACGTGCATAAGATTCAAGATGTACCTGTGTTTATTTTTAGCACCATTTTTATAGCGTACTTAAATAAAAAATATAGATCGTTTTATCCCGCTTTAATTATTCATGGCATCGAGTTTTTACCCTTAATTATAATTATTCTGATGGTGGTTCTAGGAAAAGTATCATGACCATAGTTGAGAATGATCTTTATTATGCTTGCAACTGTCACTCGATAACGCCTTATTCCAAATTTGCTTGATTTCAGTAAGAAAGACGGCTACTTTATGATTTTTGGGTGTTTACTCAAGCCTCAAGAAAACCGCCTTAAGTCCCGTTATGATTTGATCAACATGTCTCTCTTTGTTCTGGCCGACCACAGCTTCCCGCAATATTTCTTTTCCGTGTACAAGTAATCGAAACTCAGTGGCATCAATCTCTGTGACATCTCGCAATCGAATGGGTTCGATTTTCAAAGCGTACTCACTTTCAAGGCTTTGCCTTAAAGCCTTGATCTTAGGGAGCAACTGATCACAGCAGATATCAACCAAGCCGACCCCGATTTCTAAAATCAACCATTCCTTAGTTTCTTCCATAAGTTCCATCCTTTCAGTACCTTTAAGGTCGTAGATGTGTTCTTCTAAAAAAGACAATAGGTGATGTGAAGAGGCATCTTCAGATCCAAAAGAGTCTATAAGGGCACTTACTGCCCAGTGTTTCTCTTTTAGTTTGTATAATTGCGTTTCAATAAGTGACATTTCTTTTCTTAGAAGAGCATTTAAGTCACCGACACACTGTGCAGATAGTAGTTGTTGTATTTGCTTTATCGGCAGGTCCATGGCTCTTAAAATCACGATTAATTCGATGCGCTTTAGCGTATCAGCGTGATAGCATCGAATGTTGTTACTGCCCCTTTTGCTATGAATCAGTTTTACTTCTTCGTAGTAGCGAAGGGCGCGCACAGTAATATCGTATTTTTTTGCAGCTTCAGAAATCGTCAACATATTGAAACCTCCCTAGGTAACTTAAGTTTAGCAGATGACGTAAGGGTAGCGTCAATACTTGTTTGAAAAAGTGGATTGGCTGCTGTAAGAGAAGGATCACTTGGTAGATGCTACTGCTTTTGTTAGACATTTAGCAGCGGAGAATAGAATATAATTAACCCGAGTAAACTAATTTGACAATTTGCTTAACTCGGGTTAAAATTTTATAGAGGCAAGTCATTTGTGGTTGATTTGGGGAGTAAATTATGCTCGAATTTCAAGTAAGTCTTCGCGAGAAGAAGCGGGTGGCGTTAAAATTTCAAATAGTTTATGCATTTATTGAGGCTTTGGCAAGCAGACAAATTCACGAAATCAATATTGCAGACTTATGTAAACAAATTCCAACCACTAAGGTAACCTTTTTTAATTACTTTAGGAGTAAGGAGGAGGTTGTAGAATACTTTATTCAGTTGTGGCAATTCGACATGGGTTACCAGATTGACAAAAGGCAGTTAGTGGGTAGAGATGCACTCTACTATTTGTTCGATCAAGTAGGGGGACATCCAAGTGGACGCACAATTATGCTCGCACTTATGGCTTACTTTCTAAAAATTGATGTGTATTGTCCTTCAAAGGTCTCGGACTTCGAGCTCTATAGCTATAACCAGGAGGCCTTTATACAGGGTTATAGGCAGGCGACAATTTATGAAATGGTCAAAAAGGCTGTTCAAGAAATGCAAATTGGCAACTATGAACAAGAGCAGGTGACCACAAATATCATCAGTGGATTTTATGGCGTACCTTTTCTTAGCAAACTAAATTATGGCATGCAGCTACAAGGGATGTATCGAGATTACTTGGAGGCGATTTTGCCCGAGGAGCGCTTATGAAAAAGCAGCTAACATACTTTTTTGTTTTAACTTTTATGGCAACCTGGCTGTTGTGGCTACCGACAGTGTTACATGCGATATGGCGCCCGATGCCACCGGTATTACTCATCCTCGGACTGCTTGCAGGATTCACACCTTCGGTGATGGGGATTATTTTCATTACAAGGGAAAAAGGCATCAAATCAATTAAATATCTAAAAAATAGTCTAAGCATTCGATTCAACTACCTTTGGCTATTATATCTGCTGCTGTTCCCTATGCAGGCAGCCGTAAGTCTTTACCTTGTGCAGCGCATAGAGATTACCTATGTGGTTGCACAACCCATACCGTCGGCTTTCGTGATCTTAGTCTTTATGCAGATTCTATTAACTGGTGGTGCTCTCGGTGAGGAGTTCGGCTGGCGCGGCTATGCTTTGAAGCGGCTGACAGATATAATGGGTACCTTTAAAGCGACACTGGTTCTTGGTTTCCTATGGAGTCTGTGGCACCTGCCGCTTTTTTTTATGGTGGGTACCGTTCAAAGCAACCTGCCCTTGGGTCAGTTTGTTCTGCAAAATACATTGATGAGCTTTTTTTACACCTATCTTTTTACAAAAACAGAGGGAAAAATGGTACCCATGATCCTCTTACATGCTACAGCCAATACCGCAGCTGCCATATTTCCCTATTGGCAAACGGATGTAGGGCGCTACATTGGCTTTGCAGTGCTAGTCGTCATGCTGTTTGGAACCTACGGCGTGGATGCATTGTGGACAAGGCACATAACGACAAAGCAGGCCGGCTAATACTAAAATAATCAATAGGAATACATGCTCTTAAGTGCAAGTTTCTCTAAGCAAAAAAAACAACTGTGCTCTCACAAGCGCTCCGCAGATTTGGCAACAGTACACCAAATCGAGGACTCGCGCTGAAGAGAGCGCAGTTGTTTTTGTAATGAGGACTTGCGTCAAAGATTCCTGCTGCTCTTTAACTAGCGAGCAGCTTTATCTTGTACCACTTAGATGTTTCAAATACTTGCACTGAAAGTGTACTTTTGATTTTCGCATTAGTCCTTTGGACTTTGCATAGCAACAGCAACAAAGGTTCAACATACAAGCAGAAAATCACCTGGGCGATTGGCATTCGGGTGATTTTTCTTTTTTTGTAAGACAACCCTTTTGCCATTGTGAGTTGCGCATAGTTTTTACGAAGTTTGCACTCAAAGAACTTAAGCAAATAGCCTAATTGCCAAATAACCATAAAACCGCTTCCATAATATGTATAGTGCAAGTTGCGGAATACGTCTCTACAGCCATTGTTATTGCTGTGTTATTTAGATAGAATGTGCATAATTCAATAAGTAGTGGGCCAATCGTCTGGCTAATCATTCGGTTATATTAGGAGGTAAGGGTTTGTGAGAAATCAAGCGGTAGAGAGTACCTTTTTAATGTCTAGAAAGAATGACTATGTTTTTAAACGCATTTTTGGGGATCCACGCAATAAGAGTATCTTAATTAGCTTCTTGAATGCAGTTCTCGTGGAGACCATTGTAGATGTGGAGATAATGAACCCGGAGCTAAAGCGTGAGCACATAGAAGACAAGCTGGGAATATTGGATATTAAGGTGACTACAGACCGGGGCATTTATGTAGATGTGGAGATTCAAGTGAATTACAGTGTGGCCATGCCAAAGCGCACCTTGTATTATTGGTCAAAAGTGTATGTGGAGCAGCTGGCAATGGGCAGTAGCTTTAGTAAGTTGATGAAGACCGTGACGATAAACATTGTGGATTATCGATGCTTTAGTAATGACAAAATACATAATTGCTTTATACTAAAAGAGAGAGAAACGGATGAGATTTTTACAGATTTAATGGAAGTTCACTTTTTAGAACTTCCAAAGATCGTTGCAGACGAAGCCAAAGCGATTCCCGACGATACACTGGCGCAGTGGCTGATTTTCCTAGAAACTAAAGACAAGGAGGTGCTCGAAGTGCTTTCGAAAAAGAACAAAGAGATCGAGAAGGCCTATTCCATTGTAGAGACAATGAGCAAAAGCAAAGAAGAACGCTATGTTTACGAGGCACGCCAGGCCATGATACACGACATTGCAACCCTCGAAGAAGAGAAGTATGAAGAAGGGTTAAAAGTCGGCAGAGAAGAAGGCAGAGAAGAAGGTATAGAACAAGGTCGTGAAGTTGGACGCAAAGAAGGTGAACGGCTAAAGGCCCTAGAAATTGCTAGGAAGGTAAAACAAAAGGGCATCTTAAACAGTGCTGAAATTGCAGAGCTACTCGGATTAACTTCTGATGAAGTGGATACCTTAGAGTAGTTTATATCGGCTATCAGGATTCCTTGAATCAATTCTTGTATGCATTGCCATAAAACATCAAACCAGCATCCGCACATTTAAACAGAGTCTTTAATAGAAAACAGAACACGCTCTTTTAGACAGAGCCTTTAAAAGAAAATAGAATGCGCTCATTTAAACAGAGCCTTTAAAAGAAAACAGAACCCGCACATTTAAACAGAGCCTTTAAAAGAAAACAGAACCCGCACTTTTGAGCAGAGTCTTTAATAGAAAACAGAACCCGCTCATTTAAACAGAGCCTTTAAAAG
>CALFXQ010000309.1 GCA_937958285.1 uncultured Fusibacter sp.
TAAAAAGTCATAACTGGAGAAGCCGTGCTCGTTCTTTCGCGAGCGTCCTCGGCCAAAAGCGGGCCTGCGGATCGCTTCAGAACGAACACGGCTTCTCCAATAGTAGATTGACTTTTTAAAGGTGCCGTCTGATGCGCACAAGGCAATACTTTAGAAAATGTAAGTGGTGCTATTAGTAAGTGGTGCTATTAGTAAGTGCCGCTATTAGTAAGCGGCGCGTCGTAGTGGGTTTTTGCTCTAAAATAGAATTTGTGACTATTTTAATCCCAGGGTACAGGGGTCACTTCATGCTTCTCCCAGTCTGATTTTAACAGGGCATAATGGACTGTATCCATTAAATCGCCATTTGCATTCGGCCATGTTTTTCTATAGTGGCCTTCTTTGACGAAGAGATTCGACTCAAATGCCTTTCGCATAGCGAGGTTGTCCACTCTGGTAGTACCTTCTATGCGGAGCTGATGGGGCCAGGTGGTGAAAACATATTCTACAAGTTTTGATAATGCGAGCTTGCCGATGCCTTTACCCCTAAAGGATTCTGAGATACGAAGATCAAACAAGGGGCTACCATCGCCGATATCTTCGAGGTCAAATAGTCGAATAAAGCCGATGTGATGTTGTGGTGCATTACTTTGAACAATCCAAAAGGAGATTGCATTTGAGTTATGGAAATAATTGGATTCAATGCGATTTTTTATTTGCTCACTACTCATGCGATTAACTGAATGATAAGGCCATTCTTGAGAGCAAAAGAAATGTGTTAAAGCGTCAATCTCTTCTGTTGAACTGGTGTTGATCATTACTAGTTGGATGGACATATTATCTCCTTTTATGTATGGAGTATTTACTTTTAAATTAAAGCGTATTTCTATACACCCTTAAACAAAAAAATCTAGGGGCATTACTTTGTAAATGTTGAAGGCGTTTTTATTGTGTGATCACTTCTTTAACTCTGCCCACACTGCCGTTTTCTAGCATCACTTTTATGCCGTGAGGGTGATTGGGTGAGTTGGTTAGGATCCTACTGACAATGCCTTCTGTGAGTTGGCCTGTGCGTTGATGTTCTTTTTTGACAATTCGGACTTTCGAGCCAATGGCGATGTTGCTTCTATGCTGAATGGTCATATTGCCTCCGTTAGTTGTAGTTGGTTATAGTTTTTTTTAAGTATACTATGATATTCATTTTGAGCACAGTGTCTTCTAACATTTTGGAGGTTCCCATGGATATTCGCCAATTGAAGTATTTTGTTGCCGTTGCAGAGAAGTTGAGTTTTACCGAGGCTGCTAAAACCCTCTATGTGGCACAATCTGCTGTAAGCCAACAGATTTCTGAACTCGAGCGCCAGCTGGGGATTCCGCTATTTGTGAGAAACCGTCGATCTGTACAATTAACGCCCGCGGGCAATGTGCTGTACTGCGAGGCCACTGGCCTACTTAAGCGCTTTGACGAGGTCACAGAAAACACAAAAAATGCCCACTTGGGTTTTAAGGGCCATCTGAGAATTGGATATATTGGATATGGCGATCGCACCTGGCTCCCTGGAATTTTAAAGGCCTTTCAAGACCAGTTTCCAGAGGTAACTCTCGAAGTCAACCGATTTCACCAAGGGGCACTTTTAAAATCGTTAAGGGAAAACACATTAGATTTAGCCGTGACGTTTTCCTTTGGAATTTCTGGGGTAGAAGATGAACTAGGAAGCTGGGAGATTAGGCATATTTCCACGGAAACCCTTTGTGCGGTAGTTTCAAAGGAGAGCGAAATCGCCAAACACTGGTCTGGTAGAACATTGCCGCTGAGTGCTCTTGCCTCGGAGCCCTTTATTCTGCAAAATCGCCACGAATCGCCACAGGGCTATGATAAGACCCTTCAAATATGTAGTGCCAGCGGCTTTTCGCCGAGAATTGTCAACACGCCGAATCTTGTGCAAACGGTACTTTTACTCGTTGAGGCGCAAATGGGCGTTGCGATTTTGCCTGGCAGTCTCGCACCTTATGCGGGACCAAAGGTTGCATTTTTACCTTTGGAACTGGAGCCTTCAATGGCGCATTACGCCATTGTGGCGGCATGGAAAGCAAAGCACGCAAACCCTGCTCTGTCGCATTTGATTCAAATAATCGAAGCACATTCAAAGCTCTAGGAGGTTCATCTATGTCGGAGTCCCTAAATGATCAACTCGAAGTGGGCTTTAATGCGCTGGGAACCAACGTGACAGCTGCAAAGGATATCGCCACAAGCTGTTATCAGCAAGCGCTTGCTGAGGGTGATGTCTATATTCGCGCTAGAGCTGCAATATTGTGGGCAAACAGTGTGAGCATTCTCGGCGACTATAGAGAGGCCCTCGTTCGCGCCCAAGAGGCTCTGCAGCTTGCAGACGAACAACAATTGAACCATGAAATCTGTATGGCATATCACGTACTGGGCAATACCTATGCAAAAATGGGACAACTGGAACAGGCGATGGGTTACTATACTTCAGGGCTAGAAAAGGCCAGAGATATAGGGGATGTGTATACAGATCGGTTTTTAAATAACATTGCCGTTGTGTACTCGAAACAAGGTCAATTGGATAAGGCATTGGTTTTTCTTGAGGAAGGTCTGTCGCGATATAAGACTGCGAAAACCGCCTTTAAAGGCTATTTGCTGACCAATATTGCAGATGTTCATTACAAAATGGGGCATATCGATCGTGCTTTACAGTATAATCAAGAGGCACAGGGCATACTCAATTGCGAAAATCCCGATTGGCTTTACTTAATACAATGTGAAAAGGTATTTGGGAAAATCTATTCAGAACGCGGTGACTGGCAAGTCGGCATGGATCACTTAAACAGAGCCGCAGATATCTGCCTTCGCATTGGCGATTATTACCGCCTTTGCAATGTGAAATTGGAAATTGCCAAATTGGTAATGGAGCACTTTAGTTATCGAGCGGCATTAGAAAAATTGTCGGAAGTGCTTGTGCTAGCGAGGCAAAACAATGCTCAGATAGATGTGAAAGAGGCTTATTGGTTGATTTCCCAGTGCCATGAGGCCCTTGGCGACTATCGAGAAAGCTTGAATGCCCTTAAAAGCTATATCGACATGAATCAAATCAATCAGTCTAAATCCTTCGAAGAGAAACTTGCCTTTAAGTCGGCTGAACTAGAGTTCGAGAGGAGTTTAAGACTGAGCGCCATGGAGTCAGAGCGCAATTTAGTATATAAAACCCTTGGAGAAATAGGGCGCCGAATCGCTTCGGGTCACAATTTAGAAGCGGTATTGCAAGAGGCCTTTTACCAGTTTCAAAAGGAGATTAACGCCTCGATGCTAGATGCTTTTTATATTGGTGGTGAAGGCGAGCGCTGGCACATGTGTGTTGGCTACAATACTTATCTTCAGGTAAGCTGTGACATAAGGCGTTTAGAGGCCAAAGATATTCCACACTTTGTACTGGATGCACTGAGTCGCAGAGAGGAATTAGTATACGTCCATGAGGAGCAGCTCTACGGCGTGTTATTGGCTAGAGACATGCCCATTGGTCTTGTGGTTTTAAAAAACGGAAGTGGGTTATGGCTACCAAGAGATTTACAAGTTCTAGATACTCTAATCAGTTACTTGGCCATTGCCATACAAAATGCATGTTTCGCAAGGGCCATAACGACACAACACCAAATTGCCAAAATACAATCCTATACAGATCCACTGACGGGTTTGTACAATAGGCGTCTGTTAAATGAGCGAATAGTGGCAATTGCAACCCTTTCTGAGCGCTCGAAAAAACCTTATGCTTTGGCAATTGTGGATCTTGATTTTTTTAAGGCGATAAAC
>CALFXQ010000310.1 GCA_937958285.1 uncultured Fusibacter sp.
TGGTGATTAGAGGGCTGGGGGGCTCTGGAAAGTCGTGACTCGCCTTCGAGAGAATATATGCAGAGGGTCAAAGGCGTTATGTAGAAAGTCTTTCCGCCTATGCCCGTCAATTTCTCGGGCAGATGGAGAAGCCCGATGTGGAGTCCATAGAAGGTTTGTCGCCAGCAATATCCATCGATCAAAAGACTACGAGCAGAAATCCCCGATCAACGGTGGGCACTGTGACTGAGATTTACGATTATTATCGACTGCTCTATGCGCGCGTGGGCACGCCCCATTGTCCCGTATGTAACGAAGTAATCGAGCAGCAGTCAGTAGATCAAATCGTCGACCAAATCATGAATCTTCCAGAGGGCGCAAAAATCCAAGTGCTTTCTCCGATTATTAGAGGCAAAAAAGGCGAGCACAAAAAGGAGCTGGAGCGCCTAAAAAAAGAGGGCTTTGTTCGTGTGCGTGTCAACGGAGAAATTCGCGATTTATCTGAAGATATCGCATTGCCTAAAACCCACAAACACACAATCGAAGTCGTTGTCGATCGACTCGTTGTAAAATCCGGTATAGAAAAAAGACTTTCTGATTCTGTTGAAACTGCTTTAAGAGAAAGCGACGGGCTTCTTACTGTAAATGTAATCGACGGTGTAGATTACGCCTTTAATACGCGCTATGCATGCTCTGAGCATGGTTTAGGTATCGACGAGATGGAACCGCGCATGTTCTCGTTCAACGCACCATATGGTGCATGTGAAGCGTGTAGAGGTATTGGGCATCTGCTTAGAGTAGATCCCGATTTAGTCATACCCGACGAATCGCTAAGTATTTTAGAAGGCGCCATAGGGCCATTTGCAAATAGTGGAGAAGGGACCTACTATCAGCAGTTAGTAGAAAGTCTAGTTAAGCACCATAAAGGGCGCATCGATGTACCAGTCAGTGAATTATCCCCAGCACTTAAACAAGCTATTTTGTTTGGCACCGGAACTGAAGAAATTAAATTTCACTACGAAAGCAAATACGGTGGTATTAGAGAGTACAATGCGCCCTTCGAAGGTGTTGTAAATAACCTCGAAAGACGCTATAAAGAGACCAATAGCGATTATATGCGCGCAAAAATAGAAGAATACATGAGCATGACACCTTGCGAAAGTTGTCAGGGCAAGCGTCTAAAAAAAGAGAGCTTAGCCGTCACCGTTGGCGCTCTCAATATTTCTGATTTAACCGACCTATCCGTTAGAGCTTCTATACTCTTTTTCGAACAACTGCACCTCGATGCCACTAAGCAGCGTATATCTGAATTAATCCTAAAAGAAATCAACGCGCGTCTGCGATTTTTGTTAAACGTCGGTTTGGGTTATCTCACATTGTCACGTGCTTCAGGGTCGTTGTCGGGCGGAGAATCTCAACGCATTCGATTGGCCACACAAATTGGTTCTGGTCTATGTGGTGTTTTGTACATTTTAGATGAACCGAGCATTGGTTTGCATCAGCGAGATAATGAAAAGTTATTAAAGACCTTGCGCGAACTCACAGATGTGGGAAATACACTTATCGTTGTAGAGCACGACGAAGACACCATAAGAACGGCAGACCATATTATAGATATGGGACCAGGTGCCGGCGAGCACGGCGGTGAAATTATCGCAGAAGGTTCTTATCAAGATATTTTGTCCAATCCCAACTCCATTACAGGACAATACATGTCCGGTGCCAAGTGCATTGATATTCCACAAGAAAGACGTTTTAATTCATCAGACTTTATCGAGGTCCTCGGTGCTCGTGAAAACAATTTAAAGGGAATCAATGTGAAATTTCCTCTGAGAACCTTAACCGCTGTTACAGGTGTGTCGGGCTCAGGCAAGAGTTCGCTTGTCAATGAGATCCTTTACAAGGGTGCTGCAAGTAGTTTGTCTCGTGCAAAGATTAAACCCGGAAAACACGATAAAATCACAGGCCTCGATCAAATCGACAAAGTCATAGATATCGATCAATCACCTATTGGTCGCACACCTCGATCAAATCCAGCCACCTATACAGGTGTATTCGACTTTATGCGCGACATCTTCGCCGCGTTGCCAGAAGCAAAGGCGCGTGGCTATCAAAAGGGAAGGTTTAGCTTCAATGTAAAGGGTGGAAGATGCGAGGCATGCAAGGGCGACGGCATTTTAAAAATTGAAATGCACTTTTTACCAGATGTTTATGTACCCTGCGATGTTTGTAAAGGCAAGCGATACAATCGCGAAACGCTACAGGTTAAGTACAAGGGCAAAAATATTGCAGATGTACTAGAGTTGACTGTCGAAGAATCCTTGTCTTTCTTTGAGAACATTCCTAGAATATACAAAAAACTCGAGACTTTAAACGATGTTGGCTTGGGTTATATTCGCTTAGGCCAGCCTTCTACCCAGTTGTCTGGTGGTGAGGCACAACGCATTAAACTTGCAACAGAGCTCAGCAAAAGGAGCACCGGAAAGACCCTTTATATACTCGATGAACCAACAACCGGACTTCATATTGCAGATGTACACAATTTAATTCACGTGGTAGATCGATTGGTTGAGGGTGGCAACACCGTGGTTGTCATTGAGCACAATCTCGACGTCATAAAATGTGCCGATCATATTATCGATATAGGACCAGAGGGCGGTGATGGCGGTGGTGAAGTGATCGCCGAGGGTACACCCGAGTATATCGCTAATTTAGATTATTCTCATACTGGCCAATTCCTAAAACCACTGTTGAAAGGTCGCTAGTGCGGCCTTTTTTGTGCTATACTGGCATGGGGAGGTGGCGGAATTGAAGGATTTTTCAAGTGCATTGAGAATTTTACCACAGAGTCCTGGTGTCTATCTCATGAAAGATATTCAAGGCACGATTATCTATGTTGGGAAAGCAAAGAATCTTAAAAACAGGGTTACATCTTATTTTAGAGGATTTGATGCACATCCTCCAAAGACCCAAACCCTCGTTGTGAATATCGACGAATTTGAGTACATTCTCACCGATACCGAAGTGGAAGCGCTCATACTTGAAGACAATCTCATTAAGCAATATATGCCCCGCTTTAATATTCGATTAAAAGACGACAAGACCTATCCGTATATTAAAATTACCAATGAACCCTTTCCGAGAGTGATTAAAGTACGTGAAGTTAAACGAGATAGAGCGCGTTATTTTGGTCCATACACCAGTGACTTCGATGTAAATCAGACCCTAGACGTCATTAAAAAGGTATTTCCAATTAGGCAGTGTCAAAGGGACTTAACAAAGAAGCAACAACGGCCGTGCCTGAACTATCACATTAAGCAATGCCTTGGTCCCTGTAAAGGGAACATACATCAAGATCAGTACGCGGCAATTATAGATGAAATCAGCCTCTTTCTTTCGGGTAAGGAACACGAGCTAATCGGTCAAATGGAACAGCAAATGCAAGAAAAGGCCGAGGCGCTCAAATTCGAAGAGGCGATGGTTATTAGAGATCAGCTGCAGTCCTTAAAGCATCTGAGCATTAAGCAAAAGATTACTCATGCCAATGGTATAGATCAAGATGTCGTTGGCCTTTTCAGCGAAGCAGACAAAGCTTGTGGGATGGTGTTCTTTGTGAGAAATGGCATCTTACTTGGTCGAGAGAGTTTTATGTTCGACGATGTAGAAGCCATAAGTAGTGAGGAATTACTGAGGCATTTTCTGATGCAATTTTATGGTGGTACTGCCTTTATTCCAAAAGAGATAATACTACCTGCTGCACTAGAAGATGAAGCAGTTTTTGAGGATTGGTTTTCTCAAAAGTTGGGCAAAAAAGTACGTATTATTGTACCTAAACAAGGCGAGAAAAAACGCCTTGTAGAAATGGTCAATACAAATGCAAAGGAATATTTAGAGAAGCACTTTGAAACGGTTATTGCCAAGGAGCGTCATGCACTAGAAAAAGTTCATATACTTCAAAACTTGCTAGACTTGCCAAATCCGCTAAAGCGTATAGAAGCCTATGATATATCCAATATAATGGGCGTTTTCTCAGTGGGTTCGATGGTGGTATACGAGAATGGACTTAAGAAGAAAAGCGACTATCGGCGTTTTAAAGTAAAGACCATCGAAGGCCCCAATGATTATGGTAGCATGATGGAAGTGGTATATAGAAGGTTTAATCGCGCCAAGAGTGATACTGCACAAGAACGGGGCTTTGACAAGTACCCCGATGTGTTGCTCATCGATGGTGGTAAGGGACATGTTTCAGTGGTTGAAGATGTACTTAAGGCCTTTAATCTCGATATCCCAGTAGTCGGTATGGTCAAAAATGATCGTCATAAGACTGCTGGCCTCTACTATTGCGGACGAGAGTATCCTTTAAAAACACACGACGAGCTATACAGCTGGTTAGGAAGTATTCAAGAAGAAGTACACCGCTTTGCAATTAGCTATCATCGCAGTCTTAGAGATCAAACCATGAGTCAGTCGGTACTAGATGAAATCGCTGGTGTAGGCATAGTCACACGCAAACAGCTACTGTTGGCATTTGGGGGCATAGAAAGCATAAAGAACGCAGATGTCGCAACACTTGTAGAAAAAGGGCGCATCAAACATGCCGTTGCGGAATCAATATACAACTTTTTCCACAAAGTTGAAGATACCACTATATAAGTGCGTAAAGAGAGGACTATTATGAATCGTCAATTATTTCTTAGTCAAGTTGTCGAGCACTTTAAGCTTGAAAGGTTAAATCATGCAACAATTGCAGACAAGCCAATTACTTCGCCGGAGCTCAATCGAATTGGTCTACAATTAACGGGCTTTCTTGATGGCTTTGCTTTTGAACGCCTTCAAATCGTGGGTATGGTCGAGTGGAAGTACATTATGCAGTTGTCTGATGAAAGACAGCGCGAGGTCGTGTCAGAAATTATGAAGTTCGACATACCAGGTGTGATTTTTTCAAGAAATCTTCCCGTACCACCTCTATTTATTGAGTTAGGTGATTATTATAATATTCCCGTACTCACAACACCCAGAATAACGACTAACTTTGTTGCAGACTTACTGAAATATATCGATTCAGAGTTGGCAGAAAGAACTACTATTCACGGGGTGCTTATAGATATTAATGGCGTTGGAACATTGATACTTGGAAAGAGCGGTGTAGGTAAATCTGAAACGGCTCTAGAGTTGGTTAAGCGTGGACACCGCTTTGTGGCAGACGATGCCATTGACATCACCAAAGTAGGTGATCAAATGTTAATAGGCAAGTCGCCCGAACTCATCAAGAATTTCATGGAAATTCGTGGGATTGGCATTGTCGACATGTCAAAACTATATGGTATTGGCTCGGTGCGCGAGAGCATCAACCTAGATTTAATCGTGCAAGTAGAAGAGTGGTCTAATGACTCAGAGTACGATCGACTTGGACTTGACGAAAAGTACATGACAATTCTAGGCGTTGATGTGGCAATGATTAAACTGCCCGTCAAGCCAGGGCGTAACCTTGCGGTTATTTTAGAGGCAGCTGCGCGCAATTACTCATTAAAGCGTATGGGCTTTAACGCAGCGGTAGAACTTGATACAAAATTAAGAGCGCTGCACCACGCAAAGTAGGTACTAGGATTATGTATGTTTTAATAACTCAAGAGTCGTATAGTGATGTCATGAAATTTATAGATGAGGCCCCAGAGTACAATGCGCACATGCAGGCTGCGCTTATACGCCATGGCTTTCCCAATAGTTCGCTGAAAATTTGGGCGCTTCACGAGAAAAAGCGAATCGCGGGCGTTATCGTTATTCTCAATGAGAGTGCAATCGTGTATGAGCCTCAGTCCAGTAATTTCCGTCACTTGTTGGACTTTTTTAGCTGGAACCACGTGCGTGCAATTACCGGGCCGAGATATTTAACAGATGTAATCCGAGCGTATGTTGAAGAAAAGAAATACGATGTGACAACCATTGCAAGACTCGATAGCCTACAAAGTATTAGGCAAATAAAAGAAGAGAGACTTCGTGAGATTAATTCCAATCTTCCCTATTTAGAGGGTTACAATTTACTGAACATCAAAGAAAAAATTATTCTTCAAAACCATGTGTTCGACATGGATGTGGATATTTATCATGAAGGCATTTATCAACTTTTAGAGGCCAAAGCGCTCAATGGTTACATGATTCGTGTACAAGGCCGTGTTGTCGCCGTTGGCGAGTGGTTAAATCAGCATCCTGTGTTTGGACTTATTGTGGGCATAGCTACTCACGAAGAATATAGAAATAGACATTTTGCCCTGGGTATATCCATTTCTCTTTGCGAGGAAATTGTACATATGGGAAAAATTCCTCTTTTGAGGTATAGTAATCCGATTGCAGGCCAGTTGTATCATAAAATGGGCTTTGTCGACATCGGCGACTTCGGAACACTTTACATGTGAACATAAATGAAGCACCCATTGAATAGATGGGTGCTTCGTCAATAATCTGCATCTTATTTTAGAATTTAGCTGCTAAAAACCGAGCTTCTACAACCTTCCAATCTACGACAGACCACCATGCTTTCACATAATCGGCTCTGCGATTTTGATAGTTGAGATAATAGGCATGCTCCCACACGTCTACACCCAGAAGTGGCGTGTGACCATCTGTGATTGGATTGTCTTGGTTAGGTGTTGCTACAACAGCTAGCTTTCCATCCTTCGAATAGACGAGCCAAGCCCAACCGCTTCCAAATTGTCCTAAAGCCGCCTTTTCGATTAACGCCTTGAAAGCCTCAAAGGATCCAAATGCTTCATCAATGGCCTTTGCTAGATTGCCTTCAGGCTGTCCACTGCCATTTGGTGTCATTGCTTCCCAGAATAACGAGTGATTGTAGTGACCACCGCCATTGTTTCTCACTGCCCAGTAATATTGCTCGGGAACTACAGAAAAATGTTTTAGAAGATCGGATACTTCCATGTCACGTAAATCGTCGATATTCTCCAGAGCATTGTTGAGATTTGTGATATATGCTTGATGGTGCTTTGAGTGATGGATTTCCATAGTCTTAGCATCGATATGTGGTTCAAGAGATTCATAAGTGTACTTTAATTGAGGTAGTTGATGTGACATATTATTGCCTCCTTAATGGCATATGCTATTTTGAATTTATTATAGCACACAATGCGATTGATTTTCATTTTTATTTATTAAAAAAATGTAAAATTTGAGGCATTTTTTTTTCGGTTGCGGTTTTGCTTATGTTATAATAAGACTGTTGCTATAAAAAAACGTTTTCATAAGCAAGTTTTTATTGGTTCTTAGAAGAATACAACGCCTAGTTGTCTACGCTGTGATATAATAGTTTATATTTGTTAAATCGTTAACGACAAGCGCGCAGCAAGGAGGCATCCATGCAATTAAGGAACGTACTCGAACTTTTATCATGCGAACTGATTACTGGAGAAGAGCACCTCGATAGAAGGTTTGAACATGCTTTCGGATCAGATCTTATGAGTGATGTATTGGCATATGTGGAGAGCGATGCGCTCCTTCTAACGGGTCTCACAAATCATCAGGTGATAAGAACAGCAGAAATGCTGGATCTAAAGGCGATCGTATTTATACGGGGAAAACGCCCTAATGAAGAAGTGATTGAACTAGCGCGAGATCACGGCTTGGCTTTATTGTCGACTAAACACACCATGTATACTGCTTCGGGGATTCTATACGCGAATGGGCTAGAGGGAATTCCTGTTTAATGGATTATATGTAAGGAGCTTAGCATGCAAGAAAGCATGAAATATGATTATCAAATTCCAACAATGGATTTAACAGTTGCTGGCGAGGCTTCGAGCCACATTAAAAAGATATTAAGACAAATTGGCATTGATGCAGGAATTATAAGAAGAGTGGCAATTGCAACCTATGAGGCGGAAATAAATATCGCCATTCACTCTCTTGGGGGCTCATTAACCCTAATGATCTCTACTGACTGGGTCAAGATTATTGCTGAAGACATCGGGCCTGGTATAGAAAATATAGAGCTGGCCATGCAGAAGGGTTACTCTACGGCGACATCTGAAATCCGCGAGTTGGGTTTTGGTGCAGGTATGGGGCTCCCGAATATGCAAAAATGCGCAGACGATTTTCAGATTAGTTCTGAGCTTGGGAAGTTTACAAGAGTAGAAATGACGATGATGTTGTAGTGAAATGGGGGATAAGATGACCACCTATTGGCATTCGGTTTTTCTGCATCGCGAAAAGTGCACGGGGTGTACAAATTGCATGCACAAATGTCCAACGCAAGCGATTCGTGTCATTCAAGGCAAAGCAAAGATAATGGAAGAGCGTTGTATTGACTGCGGCGAGTGTATTAAAGTCTGTCCTTTTCATGCAAAAGACGCGAAGACTGATCAGTTAAATGACTTGGCGAAATACAGATACAATGTGGCACTACCTACAATTCCGCTTTACGGACAGTTTCCAACTGAATATGACATGCAGAGGGTGTTGAATACTTTTTTTCGCATGGGCTTTAATGAGGTTTTCGATGTCGCTATTGCAGCAGATATCATTTCAGCGTATCTCAAAGATCACATTGATAGTGCAGAATTAGATCTTAAGCCATTAATCTCTACATACTGCCCAGCGGTAACGCGATTGATTCAAATCAGATATCCAAATCTTATCGATAATATTATTCCTATTGAGTCGCCTTCAGAAATTGCAGCACGTCAGATTCGCAAGCGCGTTAAAGAAAAAACTGGTTTTAGTGACGATGAAATTGGCGTGTTTTTAATTTCTGAGTGTCCTGCGAAAGTTACGAGCATTAAAAGACCTGTGGGACTAGATATGTCTCAGATTAGTGGGGCAATCTCATTTAAAGGTCTTTATCCAAGGATTCTTAAGCTATATGAAACCATGACCGGCGACATGATAGAAGTGGAGCAGGGCAGTGGGAAAGGCATTGGTTGGGGTCGTGTGGGTGGACAATCATACTCGATCGATATGGATAATTATATTGCCGTTGATGGCATTGAAGAAGTTATAAAGGTACTTGATAAAGTCGATATGGATATGCTAAAGAACATCGACTTCATAGAAGGATATGCTTGCGTTACTGGGTGCTGCGGTGGACCTTTAAATATTGAGAATCCTTTTGTGGCTAAAAGCCGAATCCGCAAACACGCAAAAAGACCGCAAAAATATACAAATACCCAACTAAAACAGATGTGCGCATTCGAAAATATTATTTG
>CALFXQ010000311.1 GCA_937958285.1 uncultured Fusibacter sp.
TCAATATGGAACCGGTTCATATGTACTTAGGTATTGCCGAGAAACCGTCCTTTTTAGATGCTCAAGACATTGCCCGTAAAGCACTTCGCATGTACGCGCAAGAAGAGGTAGATGTGATAAAACTCGTCTACACGCGCATGGAATCCACAATCTCGCAAGTGCCTGATATTATTCAACTCTTGCCTGTGGATATCAATGCCGCTGAGGCGTTAGAAGATCCTTTGCTCATCAATTATGAGCCCTCTGCAGAAGAGGTTCTGGGTTACTTGATTCCAAAGTACATTGAGAGCACAATATATGGTGGCATGGTAGAGGCTTCAGCCTCTGAGCAAGCCGCTCGCCGCCTTGCGATGGAAAATGCTTCCGATAATGCTCAAGAGATGATTGAGTCACTTACTTTGACATTTAACCAAGCAAGACAGGCAGCAATTACGCAAGAAATCTCAGAAATTGTCGGCGGCGCGAATGCCCTCGAATAATTCTCACCTTTTGAAGGGAGTGTAGCAGATGGCACAAAAGATCGGTAAAGTCGTTCAGATTATCGGTGCGGTTATTGACGTCCGGTTCAATGCTGACGATCTTCCAAATATTTATGATGCAGTCGAAGTCAAGTACAAAGAAAAGCACATTGTAGCAGAGGTGGCACAACATATCGGCGACAACACGGTGCGCTGCGTGGCCATGTCTTCTACTGAAGGCCTAGTACGTGGCATCGATGCAATTAATACAGGTCAGCCCATCACGGTGCCTGTAGGTCAAAAGGTTCTCGGGCGTCTACTTAACGTTTTGGGCAATCCTATCGACGAAAAACCGATGGATTCCGACGTAGAGAAGTGGTCAATCCACCGTTTGGCGCCAGCCTTTGATGAGCAACAAACAACCACAGAAATCTTTGAAACGGGTATAAAGGTTATCGATTTACTTTGCCCTTACGTAAAGGGCGGAAAGATCGGACTTTTCGGCGGCGCAGGTGTTGGCAAAACCGTTTTAATTCAAGAGCTTATCAATAACATCGCAAAAGAGCACGGTGGACTTTCGGTATTTGCAGGCGTTGGTGAACGTACCCGTGAAGGCAACGACCTCTACCACGAGATGATAGAATCTGGTGTTATCGATAAGACGTGTATGGTGTTCGGCCAGATGAATGAACCACCAGGTGCGCGTATGCGCGTAGGTCTCACAGGTCTAACGATGGCCGAGTATTTTAGAGACCGCGAGGCAAAAGACGTACTGCTCTTTATAGACAATATCTTTAGATTTACTCAAGCGGGCTCTGAAGTTTCTGCACTACTCGGTCGTATGCCTTCTGCGGTTGGTTATCAACCAACGCTCGCAACAGACATGGGTCAACTCCAAGAACGCATCACATCCACTAAGAAAGGTTCAATCACATCGGTACAGGCTGTATATGTACCTGCAGATGACCTTACTGACCCAGCGCCAGCGACTACCTTCTCGCATCTCGATGCAACGACAGTACTTTCTCGTAAGATTTCTGAGATGGGTATTTACCCTGCGGTAGATCCACTAGACTCTTCTTCTAGAATTTTGTCTCCTGACGTTGTGGGCGAAGAGCACTATCAAGTGGCACGTGGCGTTCAAGAAATTTTACAACGCTATAAAGAACTACAAGATATTATCGCTATTTTAGGTATGGATGAATTATCCGATGCGGATAAACTTGTCGTAGCGCGTGCTCGTAAAATTCAACGATTCCTTTCTCAGCCTTTCCATGTGGCAGAGCAATTCACTGGCTTCAGCGGCAAATACGTTTCCTTAAAGGAATCCGTTCGCGGCTTTAAAGAAATCCTCGATGGTAAGCACGATAACTTGCCTGAGTCGGCCTTCTTGTATGTCGGTGTTATTGAAGAGGCCGTTGAAAAAGCGCGCAGCTAATAAGGGAGTATGCCATGAGCAAACAGCTGCACCTCGAAATTGTCACCCCCGATCGCCACTTATATAGTGGTGAGGCGGACATGGTCATTCTTCGTACCACAGAGGGCGATATGGCAGTGCTTTATGATCATGAACCAACTGTAGCACCACTCGCTATTGGGGCGATTCGCATTCGCCTTGGCGAAGAAGAAATGGTTGCTTCTTGTTGCAGCGGTTTTGTCAATGTCAATGAAACCCAGGTCACAATTATTACCGATGCGTCAGAGTGGGCCAAAGACATAGACAGAGCAAGAGCAGAAGCTTCTAGAGATCGCGCCAAGCAACGTGTAGATCGTTCATCCGATAAAGAGATAGATGAATTGCGTGCAAAAGCGGCCTTAGCAAAGGCCATTAATCGAATTAGTATTGTAGAGAAATACCTTTAGTTAAATGTATAAAGCCAGTCCCCAACCCTTAGTGATTAAGATTGGTGACTGGCTTTTTTTTGTTAGAATATCACTTAAAAGGGTAATCATAAATTAGAAAAACTGAGTGGTTTGCGCGCGAACAATGTTATATTATTACATTCAAGTAGATTCTTTTACATTTGAGTTATCCTTTTTACAGCGAGATCTGCGTACACCACGTGATCTAAGGTACATAGACGAGTGGTTTATATTAGGTTTTTCAAAAGGTGGTTTAGATGGTCACAGGTGAGAATTTCGATCTGGTCAGAATTAGTGGCTTGAGTGAAGTCACTTTAAGAGGCCAACTGAATACTAAAGCACAACGCTTATTGATTGGGGTTGTGATTTGTTGTGTATTGGCCATGGTTTTATTTGATATTGCCCTTGCTGAAGGCTCTAATAATTTCACATCGAAAGAGCAGTTGGTCCCTATTAGTTTTGAACAATTCTCCATTTTTGACTATCATGGTTCTGTGATTATGATACTCGACCCCGACACAGGTAAAATCTTATACACAAATAAGGCAGCTGAAGTATTTTACGGTTACACCACTGAAGAGCTTATCGGTCTTTCAATGACGAGCATCAACACCCTAAGTGAAGCAGAAGTAAAGCAAGAAATGCAAAATGCCATAACTGAAAGGCGTAATTACTTCGAGTTTAAGCATAGAGTAAAAAGTGGTAGTATCAAAAATGTTGATGTGTACTCTTACCCAATTACCACACAAGATGGCACGACACTTTTGTTTTCGATTGTACACGATGTGACAGATCAGTTTGAAATTTCGCAAAAGCAAAAGCAAAGCAGGTTATTCTTCTATGCACTTCTTTTGCTCTTTACCTTGTGTGCCATTGTATTTAGCATCATCGTTTATCGG
>CALFXQ010000312.1 GCA_937958285.1 uncultured Fusibacter sp.
TAAAAAAGAAGAAATAACGTCTATGTTGTCAGATATCGATCTATCGGCCTTAACGGTAGAAAAGGCATTGCAACTTGCTCTAAAGAGAAGAACGAAGTGATTATTAGGCCCTTGAGAGGAACGTGTTCATGATGGAGTTTAAACGCATTGTCATGCCCGATATGGGCTTTCAAGATCAGGAAGTTGAACTTTCGCTAAGGCCTAAGTGCCTTTCGGAATACATTGGGCAACCGCGCACCAAAGAGAAGCTCAGCATCTTTATGGAGGCGGCGAAAATGAGACAAGAACCGCTGGACCATGTGTTGCTCTACGGGCCGCCAGGGCTTGGCAAAACGACCTTATCGCAAATTATCGCCAATGAAATGGGCGTAAATGTTAAAATCACATCGGGGCCAGCCATCGAAAGGCCCGGTGATTTGGCGGCTATTCTGTCAAATCTACAAGCCAACGACGTATTGTTTATCGATGAAATACACAGGCTCAATCGCACGGTAGAAGAAGTGCTGTATCCGGCAATGGAAGATTACTGCATCGATGTGGTTATTGGGAAAGGTCCTGGTGCGAGGAGTGTGCGCATCGATTTGCCCAAGTTTACATTGATTGGTGCCACAACTCGCGCGGGCATGCTAACCTCGCCCCTTCGAGATAGATTTGGCGTGATATGTAAACTAGATTTATACGACAAGAAAGACTTGGCCACCATTGTCAATCGCTCGGCAGGTCTACTTGGTGTTGGCATAGACATTACTGCCACCGACGAAATTGCCATGCGCAGTCGTGGCACACCGCGTATTGTCAATCGTTTGCTAAAGCGCGTGAGAGATTTTGCCATGGTTCGTGGCGACGGATTTATCACAAAGGGTATGGCAATCGATGCCCTTGATTTACTAGAAATCGATGCACTAGGTCTCGACGAGGTCGACCGCAAACTCTTGCTTTCTATTGCACAGAAGTTCGACGGAGGACCAGTGGGCATCGATACCCTCGCTGCAAGTTCTGGAGAAGAACGCGAGACCATTGAAGATGTATACGAACCCTATCTGATGCAGATCGGCTTTTTAGCGCGCACGCCAAGAGGACGGGTGATGCTCAGACGGGGCTATGAGCATCTTGGGCTACAGTTCAAAGAACGTCAAAGTCTTGGAGACGAGGCCATAGAAATGACACAGGTGAGCATAGATGACTTATAGAACACCATTTTTTATTTTGATTATCATCGGTATGGCCCTTGCGCTGAACATAGCATTTGCAGAGCCTTCAGCGGCTGTTACTCAAATTCGCATTGGCCTCGTTTCGGGTGTGGGATTAAAAGCAGAAGTTCCCATCGGTTCAGATACCGAGCTGCAACTGATGCGCACCACGCTACCCAATGAAGTACTTGCAAAACTTCCAGCTGGAGGGTATGTGGCTAAGGCGGCGTCTGTTTCGATGTGGGTGAGTGCAAAAACATATGCCAGTTGGGATTTGCTCCCCGATGTTTTTAAGTCCAATGGCATTCCATACATCACAGCATCGGGGCTAAGGGTTGTCTTTTCTGCAGATCCGCAAAATCTAACACTTCCAAATTTGCAAACAGATTCTATTCAGTTTGAAGCTGTTGAAGCGGTTGGTCTTTACAATTTAGACAAAATGATGGCACTGCTAGACAAGAAGGTGGGCTCTGCATATTCTTTGAATATGCCCATCAAAGTGGGTAATTTTAGATACCGCGGTGCAATTGCATTCGAAATAAATAAAGGGATTTTAACCCCTGTCAATCACTTGCCCATCGAAGCGTACCTGTATGGGGTGATTCCAAAGGAAGTTAGTCCTTCGTGGCCAACAGAAGCCATCAAGGCGCAAGCGGTAGCAGCTAGAACCTATGCCTATTCTGGCCTGGGTCGATTTAACGCCAAGGGTTACGATTTAACCGACGATACCCTCTCCCAAATGTATCGAGGATTTGGCGTAGAAGACCCGCGTTCAAACTTAGCCGTCGACCAAACCGCGGGTCAGTGTGCGTATTATCAAGGAAAGCGCATTGATGCGCTGTTTCACTCCAACAGTGGTGGCTATACAGAAGATAGTGAGCTCGTCTTTGTGAATGCACTCCCATACTTAAGAGGCAAAGAGGACCCATACTCATTGGGGGCGCCCAACGATTTATGGGTCGTGTCCTACACCCCTACAGATGTGGAAAATCTGCTAAAAAAGAGCGGCAGATCGGTGGGCGCGGTACAAAGTATTGTGTCTCGCAGTGTTTCACAATATGGGCGAGTACTCAAACTTGAGATTACAGGTCTAGATAAAACGGTGACTCTCGAGAAAGAGCAAATGCGCAGTGTGTTCGGTACAACCGTGCTTAAAAGTCTGTTGTTTAATGTATCAAAAGGTGATAAAATGTCCGTGCTGTCTTCGTCAGGCTCTCAGGCAATAGCAGGGGGGAATGTGGCAGTGATTAGTGCGAATGGTGTATCAACCCTCGATAAAGCGACTGTGCTTGGCGGCGGAACGATTGATTTTTTAAGTAAGTCTGTCACGCCAAACGAGTCTTTTAGATTCATTGGCCGCGGGTACGGACACGGGGTAGGATTAAGTCAATTCGGCGCAAAGAAGATGGCTGAACTTGGGAAGAGTTATATTGAAATTCTTACATTTTATTACACGGGCATAACCGTGGCATCTAATTAGAGATAGGATGAATATGCTTAAAACTAGCGATTATTACTTCGATTTACCCGATAGTGCGATAGCACAAACGCCCCTCGAAGATCGTGCATCGAGCCGTTTAATGGTATTAGACCGATCAAAACACACGGTGTCACACCATGTGTTTAGCGATATCACGAGTTTTTTGAAATCGGGTGATTGCTTGGTGCTCAACAACACCCGTGTTATGCCTGCAAGAATATTTGGCGTTAAAGACACGGGAGCCAGTGTGGAATTTTTGCTCTTAGAGCAAAGAGACAAAGACATCTGGCAGTGCATGGTGAAACCCGGTAAAAAAGCGAAAATTGGCACTGTGTTTAGCTTTGGTGAAGGGATATCCACCGATGGTAAGGCCCTAATGACTGGTGAGGTTGTGGACCATGCAGAAGAAGGCACGCGCCTGGTCAAGTTTTCTTACGAGGGATTGTTTGAAAATGTGCTCGATACCATTGGCACAATGCCTTTACCGCCCTATATACACGCGACGCTTAAAGACAGAGAGCGCTACCAAACGGTCTACAACAAACATTTGGGCTCAGCGGCCGCGCCTACTGCGGGCCTTCACTTTACCAGCGAACTACTAGATGCTGTAAGGGCATTGGGTGTGCATATTGCATATGTAACCTTACACGTGGGTCTAGGTACATTTAGACCTGTAAAAGTAGATAATGCACATGAGCATCACATGCATGCAGAATGGTACGAGCTCACAGAAGAGAATGCACAGATTATCAAAAGCGCAAAGTCAAGTGGTGGTCGTGTCATCGCAGTGGGTACCACCAGTACCCGCACCTTAGAAACCATCGGCACCCAATTAGGCGAAGTGAAAGCTGCCTCGGGATGGACGAGTATCTTTATTTATCCTGGCTACACATTTAAGGTCGTCGATGCACTTATTACAAACTTTCACTTGCCTGAATCCACATTGCTAATGTTGGTCAGTGCACTCTACAATAGAGAACCCATTTTAAGTGCTTATCGCACAGCAGTAGAGATGGGGTATCGCTTTTTTAGTTTTGGCGATGCGATGTTGATCTATTCAAGCGATAACAATTAAAGGAGTATTTTATGGCAATTACTTATGAACTGTTAAAGGTCTGTAGCCAGACGGGTGCAAGAAGAGGGCGCATTACAACGCCACATGGTGTGATAGAAACGCCAATTTTTATGCCCGTGGGCACAAAAGCCACTGTAAAGGCGATGACGCCAGAAGAAGTGGCCAATTTAGGTGCGCAAATCATACTCAGCAACACCTACCATTTATACATGCGACCTGGTCATGAATTGATTCAAGAAGCGGGTGGTCTTCACGCCTTTATGAATTGGGATAAGCCAATTTTGACCGATAGTGGCGGTTTCCAGGTGTTTAGCCTAGGAAGTTTGAGAACGATTAAAGAAGAGGGCGTTCATTTTCAGTCGCATATAGATGGATCGAAGCATTTTATCTCTCCAGAGAAAGCCGTAGAAATTCAAACAGCCCTTGGCTCCGATATTATGATGGCCTTTGACGAGTGTGCACCTTATCCAGCAGAACACGCCTATGTTAAAGCTTCTCTAGAGCGTACCACGCGTTGGGCGATACGATGCAAAGAAGCACATTGGAACACCGACAAGCAAGCCCTCTTTGGCATTGTACAAGGTGGGATGTATAAAGATTTAAGAGAGCAAAGCGTGGCAGAACTGCTCCCACTCGATCTTCCCGGCTATGCCATTGGCGGGCTAAGTGTGGGTGAACCCAAAGACTTGATGTACGAGGTGCTCGATTACACTGCGCCGCTGCTGCCGGTTCATAAACCTAGATATCTAATGGGTGTGGGAAGTCCCGATGCGCTAATAGAAGGTGCAATTAGAGGCATAGATATGTTTGACTGTGTGCTCCCAACAAGAACTGCGCGCATGGGTACAGCAATGACTTCAGTAGGACCGGTTTCCATTAAACAGGCGCGATATCAAAAGGATTTCTCAAAACTCGATGCCAATTGCACCTGTTACACCTGCAGCCATTACACAAAGGCGTATTTGAGACACCTTTATAAAGAGAATGAGATACTTTCAGCGCGTCTTTTTACGATTCACAACCTTCACTTTTTAATTGAACTGATGTCAAATGTTCGTCTAGCGATTGAAGAAGACCGTTTAGGTGATTTTAGAAACGAATTTTTCAAAAAATATGGCTACGAATCATAGTCAGATGACAGCTTTTCTAGTACAATGAGTAAAGGCAAATACGCTAACCCTGAGGAGGCTTTAAGTATGCAGTCCTATTCGATTATTTTAATGTACGTGGTTTTGTTTGGTGCTTTGTGGTTTTTTATGATTCGTCCACAAAAAAAGAAGCAGCAAGAACTCAGTAAGATGAGAAACGAGTTGGTGGTTGGCGACACAATTGTGACCATTGGTGGCGTTGTTGGCCGTGTGGCTGTTGTAAAAGACGACGAAATCCACATGCAAGTGGGTCATAACCAAGAAGTTCTCGTCATTAAAAAATGGGCAATTGGCAGTATTCAAAAGTAATTTTGTCAACATGCGGGTCAACCGCTTGTGTATAGCATTTAAAAATTCATAGGGAGGTAACGACATGAAACACATTCAAACGTTGACAGCAGGCAATCTGAAAGAGGATTTATCTAAAATCGGATGCGGCGAGTGTCAAACATCATGTCAGTCTGCATGTAAAACATCGTGCACAGTAGCTAATCAAGAGTGCGAAAGATAATAAAGCAGCCAAAAGCTGCTTTTTTTACATGATAGATGGTGCAGATTTCGCATACATTTCTATGCAAGGAGAACATATGATTCATCAATTTAAACGCGGTGACTGGCATTTTGTTTTAGATGTGAACAGCGGCGCTGTGCACAGTGTGGATGCCATCGCTTATGCGTTATTAGAATATTGGTCCGAGCCTAAAGAAGCCCTTATTGCGCGCTTTAAAGCAACTTATACGGAGTCGGATCTCTTAGAGGCGATTGGAGAAATCGAAACTTTGATTTCTGAGGGGCAGCTGTTTACAGAAAACACCTATGTGAGTTCAGATAAGTTTCTACACCGAGCGCCTGTAATTAAAGCGCTATGCCTTCACGTGGCACACGACTGCAATATTCGCTGTGAGTATTGCTTTGCAGCCCAAGGCAACTTTGAAGGCGAAAGACTCTTAATGCCCCTAGAAGTAGGGAAGCGCGCTTTGGACTTTGTGGTTTCTCGCTCGGGCAATCGCAGACAACTCGAGGTAGATTTGTTCGGTGGTGAACCGCTTATGAACTGGGATGTTTGTAAAGCCTTGGTGGACTACGGCAAAGAACTAGAAGCGCAGCATAACAAAGTGATTCGATTTACACTCACAACCAACGGCACATTGCTTGACGATGAAAAAATAGAATACATTAACGAGCACTTTCACAATGTAGTACTTTCAATTGATGGCAGAAAAACGGTTAACGATCAAATGCGCCCAACGATTAATGGCAAGGGCACTTACGACGTGATTGTGCCAAAATTTCAAAAATTAGTAGATAGTCGCGGAAAAAAATCTTATTATGTAAGAGGGACCTTTACCCGCTATAATATGGATTTTGATCAAGATGTAATTCACATGGCCGATTTAGGGTTCAAAGAAACTTCTGTTGAGCCTGTAGTTGGCGATCCTAATGATCCTTACACAATCAGAGAAGAAGACTTGCCACAAATCTTTGAAGCCTACGACAGACTCTCTCGTGAAATGGTTTCAAGACTGGGTACAGAGAAGGCATTTAGGTTCTTTCACTTTACAGTCGACTTCAATCAAGGTCCATGCTTGATAAAGCGCGTATCTGGATGCGGTGCTGGCTCTGAGTACCTGGCGATAACGCCAGAAGGTGATATTTACCCCTGTCACCAATTTGTGGGCAATGAGGCCTTTAAAATCGGCAATATTTTAGAGGGGACTTTTAATGGCGACCTCACCACCGATTTTCACGAAGCACATGTTGAGAATAAGACCGCTTGTCAAAACTGCTGGGCGAAGTACTACTGCAGTGGCGGCTGTCATGCCAACGCGCACAATTTTAATCAAAATTTGTTTGAACCTTATGCCATCGGCTGCGAAATGGAAAAGAAGCGTATAGAGAATGCAATCTATCTTCAGGCAGAACGTATTGTAAAGGGAAATGCGTAGGTCATCAAATAGGGGGTCAAATGGTAACATCATACTTAAATGAGACACCAAAGATTCACGAATCTTGCTTTATCGCCGCTAGTGCAGACATTATTGGCTCAGTTGTGATCGCAGAAGATGCCAACATTTGGTATGGCGCTGTGTTAAGAGGCGATGTCAATAACATCTACATCGGTCGTGGCACCAATATTCAAGATCAAGTGGTGGTCCATGTGGCAGATCGCTTCTCGTGTCACATCGGGGACAATGTGACAGTAGGGCATGGTGCAATTGTTCATGCTTGTGAGATTGGCAACAATGTTTTGATCGGCATGGGTGCTATTGTGCTCGATGGATCAAAGGTAGATGACAATGTCATCATTGGTGCAGGGGCTTTGATTCCCCCTGGCAAACACATACCAAGTGGGAGTATGGTGATCGGTTCTCCTGGAAAGATTGTACGACAACTGACACCTGAAGAAATTGAAGGATTAAATCAGTCTGCACAGAAATATGTGGCATTGTCAAAAAACTATTTAAGAAATGAGCAGGTGACAACATGACAGGAAAGAATATAGCGATTATCCTCGCAGTATTGCTTACAATTATTGGCCTAGGCGTGTGGACATTTACAGGCCTACCCCTCGGCAGCTCAAGTGTAACAGCTTTGGTGTCGGACCTAAATCTTGGTCTAGATATTAAAGGTGGTGTAACGGTGGTTTACGAGGTCAAGAGCGACCTAAAGGGCGATGAACTTAGAGAATTGGTGAATCAAACGCGCACGATGCTCTCTGAACGTGTGAATGAGCTCGGTCTTTCTGAACCCAACATTTACATCGAGGGTGAGAGACGTATAACGGTTGAGCTTCCGGGCGTTCAAAATGCACAAGATGCCCTTGAAGTCATCGGCACAACGGCACTTTTAGAGTTTGCTCAAGTTAAAGATGGCCAGTTTGCAGTACCCGATGAAACCTTCGACCCCAATAAGATGACAGTAGTCTTCTCGGGCGAGCGCATCAAAGATGCAAAAGCTGTAGCAGACGAATACAATCAACCTTCTGTTAGTCTTTCACTAGACGGTGAAGGTGCGAAAATCTTTGCAAAGGTTACAGCAGAATCCATGAACTTCATCAACGGTGGCACGGGTTCACCCAATGGCCAAATCGCCATTATGCTAGACAAGAAGATTATTTCTGCGCCTTCTGTAGGCGTCGTTATATCTGACGGTAGTGCTTTGATCACTGGAAGCTTCACTGCAGAAGAGGCGACTGAACTCGCCATGTTAATTCGCGGTGGTGCACTGCCAGCAGAAATCGAAGAAGTTGAAACCTCGGCAATCGGTCCAAGACTGGGCCAAGATGCCCTTGATACGAGCCTCTTCGCTTCGTTAATTGGCTTTGCCCTCGTCGTTATCTTTATGATTGGCTACTACAGACTCCCAGGTTTGGTTGCATCTGTATCGCTAGTTCTTTATATCACACTGATTATGATGCTCATGGTTGGTCTCAACGCCACCCTTACTTTACCGGGTATTGCGGGTATTGTTCTTACAGTAGGTATGGCAGTGGATGCCAATGTCATAATCTTTGAACGCATTAAAGAAGAGCTCAAAGAGGGTAAAACCTACCGCGCAGCAGTGGCCCACGGTTATTCTAAGGCCATGATGACGATTGTAGACTCAAATATCACCACGCTGATTGCTGGCGTTATTCTGTTTAACTTTGGTCAAGGACCAATTAAGGGCTTTGCAGTTACACTTATGATTGGTATTTTAGTCAGCATGTTCACTGCGATTGTAGTGACGCGTCAAATACTCAACCAGTTTTCTCACTCAAAATTCTTGACACAGTCTAAGTTCTACGGCGCATAAGGAGGCTCCAGTGAATATTATAAAATACCACAAAGTATTCTATGGCCTATCATTAGGCGTGATGGCAATCGCATTAGTGATGTATCTCGTATTTGGATTTAACTTAGGCATCGACTTTAAAGGCGGTACTAAGTTCCAACTAGAGTTTGGTCAAGAAATACCCCAATCGGAAATCAAGGCGATACTAAAAGACTTTAACCTTAAAGAAGATGTGATTTACTCAGGTCAAGACAATACGAGTATTGTAATTCTTACAGCAAAGGTTCTAGATAACAGTGAAAGACAAGAAGTACTGGCTCCCCTTGTAGAGCAATACGGCTTAAAACCAGATGCTGTCAGTAGCCAATTGGTCTCTCAAACTGTGGGCAAAGAGATTCTTCAAAGTGGTCTCTATTCGGTACTATTATCGGCTCTGGGCATGTTAATTTACATCACCTTTAGATTTGAGCTTCGCTTTGGACTTGCAGCGGTAGTGGCACTCTTACACGATGTGATGATTATGCTTTCTGTTTATGTAATCTTTAGAGTACCTGTCAATGCGGCTTTTATTGCAGCGGTTTTAATTGTTGTGGGCTATTCGATCAACGATACTATCGTGGTATTCGACAGAATTCGAGATACAGCTAAGTATTCTAAGACATCTAATCCCGAGCGCATCGCAGACGAAAGTATTGTTGCGACGTTTACAAGAACCATTAATACTTCTCTTACGACGCTTCTTGTGGTACTCGCCCTTGCTATTTTTGGCGCTTCGTCGATAAAAGAACTGGCATTTCCATTGTTGGCGGGTATTTCAACAGGTACTTACTCGTCGATTTGCATCGCAAGTCCAATTTGGGTAGCACTAAAGAAAGCCCAAAAGTCACAAGTTAAGGCTTAGGCACCTCAGTGAAGCCTACTAGATGGATTAAAGAGAAGCCGCCGATGTTCAACTTCGAAGGTTTGAGTTATCCCATGACCTCTGTTCTTCTGAACAGAGGTTTTCATGACCTTCAAGACGTAGCGCGTTTTTTGGATATCGATATGGAGCAAATGCACGATTGGCATTTTTTGCCAGATATGCAACGCGCGGTTGACCGTATACTTCAAGCCCTTAGCTTGGGGGAGAAGATTTGCATTTACGGAGATTACGATGTCGACGGCATGACGAGTGTGGCTATCTTATATCACGCACTTACTTACCTCAAAGCAAATGTAACAACTTATATTCCTCAGCGCATGGAAGAGGGGTATGGGCTCAATGTCGATGCAATGCGCGCGATAGCCCAGTCGGGGGCCAAAGTTGTAATTACTGTGGACTGCGGTATTACGGCAATAGAGCCAGCTCTTGTCGCCAAAGATTTGGGCGTGGATTTGATCATTACAGATCACCACGAATGTCAACCCGAACTGCCACAGGCTTTTGCCCTAATTAATCCCAAGCTACCTTATTCGAGTTATCCCTTCGATATGTTGGCAGGAGCAGGGATTGCGCTCAAAATGAGCATGGCAATCCTAAAAGACGATTTTTATCATTTAGCTCAAAAGCTCTTTGCGCTTAGTGCCATTGGCACCATTGCCGACATTGCACCTCTTGTAGATGAGAATCGCATTATTGCAAAATACGGTCTAGATGCTCTCACAGAATACGCGCAGGGTGCGCACTTCCCAGGTTTACAAGCCCTTCTAGAAGTGAGTCAATTGAGCGACAAGGAAATTACAGCGGGGCATGTGGGCTTTATGATTGGCCCAAGACTTAATGCGGTTGGTCGATTAGAACATGCTAAAGCTGGTGTTGACTTATTGACCACAAACGACATAGACGAGGCAAGGACGATTGCACAGCGCTTAGATGCGTTAAACCGCGAGCGTCAAGATACCGAAAAGACCATTCTAGATGCGGCAATTGCTGCGGTCGAAACGGACTCTATCCACAGAAGTTCGGGTTGCATCGTGGTTTGGGGGAAGGAGTGGCACACAGGCGTTGTGGGCATAGTGGCCTCGCGCTTGGTGGAGCGCTATTACAGACCAGTTATTGTGCTAAGTGAACAAGATCATCAATTTAAGGGCAGCGCCAGAAGCATTGAGGGATATTCTATTTTTGAGGCACTCCTCGCTCAGGGCAAGTGGCTTAGTAAGTTTGGTGGTCATGAACAAGCTGCTGGTCTAACCTTTGACAAAGCGCATCTTCCTGCTTTTTTGGAGGGTCTAACTCAATACAACCGCGTGCATTTAACTGAAGCGCACTTAATCCCCAAAGTACACTGTGATGCCCTTGTGGCTACCCGCGATGTTCAAATGGGCTTAATCGAAGAGCTTAAGCATCTTGAGCCCTATGGCATGGGTAATCCAAAGCCCATATTTCAAATGCACAATCTAAAGATTGACGACGTAAGACGGGTGGGCAAGCAACAAGAGCATCTAAAGTTAACATTAAACGATCACTTTAAGATCTTTGAGGCCATGTGTTTTAAATATGGTGACAAACCTTTGCCTCAAAAGGGGTTAAGGGCAGATATTGCGGTTCAACTCGAGCTCAATTCTTGGCAAGGGGTAGACAGTGTTCAATTGCAACTTAAAGATATTCGAAGTTATGGACCTCTCAACAGTGCGTTCAATCAAAAGTTACATGGACACTACATCATAAAACTGCTGGGATGGTTGAAGCACCCACAAGGGGCATTTGACTTAAGTAACTCTATTCGCCCTCAGGAACGCACCTACGAAGATGCTCAGTTGTGGTTAAACTATGCGCAGCAATTGAGTGTATGGAGTTTTGAAGGTTTATTGGAGTTGTCGTATTGTGCTCACGATTTGGGTATAGATATCTGGTCATTACTAGATAAGCACATCCACGTGCTTCCACTGAGTGTAGCCAATGAAGTAATTGCCTTTGATTTGCCACTATCGAGTACCCATGCAATGCACTGCGCTCAAATTGCCTTTAAGCGACTCGATCATCTGTTCACTCAGACATTGCCATCAAAACTCCAATTCGATCGGGTTTTGGCATCCGAGCTTTTCAACCGACTAAAGCGCGAAGGGAAATTTTCGCTTTCAGTACACATGACTACTACAGAAACCCCCTACGAAGATGTGGTGGCAATCGCCTTTTTTATCGAGGCTGGCTTTGCGCATTTAGAGGGTGATTATGTGCACTTGCTGCCTGGTCCGTATCAAAAAATGCGCTACGAAGAAAG
>CALFXQ010000313.1 GCA_937958285.1 uncultured Fusibacter sp.
AAATCTATTGGCACACCCGCATATTTTGAGTCGCGTAGGTATGGTGTTTGCAGTTATTTCCATTTTAGACATCGTAATCGCATGGGGATTTTACACTATCCATCGCACCGAAAACCACGAACTGGCCACATTAACAGGCTGGCTGCGTTTGGCTTATTCCATTATGCTTATGCTTGCAACGGTACCCTTGTTTATGGCGGCCCAAATCGTGGATGGTTTGTCGACAGGCATATCCCCAGATCAGTTTACTCAGGCTGCAGAGTACGTGAGTCGTCTAGTGAGTGGCTTTGAGATGACATGGGATGTGGGGTTAGCGCTCTTTGGTTTACACCTTATAACCCTAGGGGTGTTGGTGTTCAAATCAATTCAGTTTAATCGAGTAGTGGGATTATTGGTTGTTCTCGCAGGCTTGGCCTACACCGTCGATAGCATTAATGTGCTTCTTGGTTTACAATTTCCAGTTACCTTCGCCGAGTATCTCTTTTTCGGAGAAGTCGTACTTATGGGCTGGCTCATCTTTAGAGGGATTAAGGGCTATAAGAAGGTAGAAGGGGTGCGCCAATGAAAGCGGCCATTTGTCTAAAATATGGACCCTGCGAAAACGTCAAGGTAATGGATGTTGAAAGACCCAAATACAAATCAGATGAAGTGCTGATAAAAGTGATGGCAAGTGCTTTGAATACCGGCGATGTGCGCATTCGGGGATTGATTGCAAGTCCCTTTACCCGGTTGCTCTTAAGGGTTGTAATGGGCATAAAAAAGCCGAGACAAGCCATACTCGGCGCGGTTTTAGCAGGTGAAATAGTGGAAATAGGCGCTGATGTGAAGCGCTTTTCAGTTGGCGATCAAGTCTTTGCAATGACAGGTTTTCGATTTGGCGCCCATGCCCAATATGCCGTTTTAAATGAAAGTTCAACACTTGCACTTAAGCCGAAGGGGGCACTGTATGAAGAAGCAGCGGTTTTGCCCTTTGGAGGAAACACAGCCCTGCATTTTTTAAGAAAAGCGGGCATTAAGCCAGGTGACAAGGTTTTGATTTACGGTGCATCGGGTTCGGTAGGCACTTCTGCGGTACAAATTGCAAAGTACTTTGGCGCAGAGGTCACGGCGGTATGCAGTGCCAAGCACAGTGCCTTGGTTTTAGGCTTAGGTGCTAACCACCACTTAGACTATCAACATGGTGGCCTAGAGCAACACAAAGAGGTGTACGACATAGTTTTTGATTGTGTTGACAAGACCAGTAAAAAGCAAATGCATCGACTGTTAAATGCAAATGGGAGGTTTATCTCCGTATCTGGATACGGCATTGCAAAGGAAACGGCAAGCGACTTAGTTTTATTGGCAAAGTTATATGAGGCGGGTAAAATAAGCGCTGTAATCGACCGCGCATTTTCTCTAGAGTCCATTGCAGATGCCCATTGTTATGTGGAGCAGCGCACAAAGGCGGGCAATGTGGTAATCACCATACCGCACCCCTAAATGCCAATATACGCCTAAAATTATCCCATAAAGCAGGGCTGGGATAATCGCTAAGGGCATAAATTGCGCATATACTAAAAGTGGATGACAAACCTGTCATTCACTTTTTCACTTTGAAGAAGTATGGTAGAATTGGTTATGCCTTAGGGCGAGGAGGTAGTTATGTACTATATCGGATTGGCATTATTTATTGTTATCTTGTTGTTGATTTCGGGTTTATCTGGTGCGCCTACTGCATTTATCGACTTTCCCAGCCTTATTGTGATCTTTGGCATAAGTGTGCCCATCTTGATGGCTTCAGGCTTGTTTAAAGATTTTATGAGAGGCTTTAAAGTAATGAGCAGCAAAGATAATTTATATACACCTGTTGAGCTTAAGCGCACCCTGGTGGCGATTAATTTGGCCTCTCGAGCGCTGATACTTTCGGGTATAATTGGCACTTTTACAGGTATTGTGGGCATGCTCGTTCACATCGACAAGATTTCAATGATAGGCCCCAGCTTTGCCGTTGCAATTTTAACGGTGATATATGCACTTGTGTTTACAGGTATGATAATGCCTATTAAATTTAGAGTAGAGGCCGTTCTCAGCACCTTCTCGAGCATCGAACAATAGGATCTGAAGATGGAAAACAAAAGTCAACCACAGATAAAATATTTAAAAATTCTGCTGGCCATCCTGTCAATCTTACTGTATTTTGGATTTTGCGGTGCCATGTTTGGCATGAATTTTTCGTCAATCGTGAATAACACACAATTTTTTTCTGTGACGGTAGGGATTGTGCTGCTCACGCTTTCGCAGTATCGCAGGGGGATGAATTTTGATTTGCTCGTTCATCGGGCGAGGCAAAATGCCATTCTAGCGGGGGGCATCACCACATTATTTGCCTTAATGAAGGTGCTCAGCCAGCCGCATATTGGCAATCGACCATTTGCAGCAGCGCTGTTACCCCTCCTTTATGGCGCCCTGTGGTATGCGCTTTTTAGTATGGAGTTTCTAAACAGGGAGCCTCAAAGTAAGTCAGAAGATGAGCTGTTAAAACCCATGCCCAAACTAGATATTTCACTGGAGCGGGCATATCCACTGCTCACCAAAAGGGGATTTACACCGCGGGAAATTCACGTTGCCCTGCGCATATTGACCAATAGCGCCAATAAAGAAATTGCAGAAGACCTGTTTATTTCTGAGGCAACAGTAAAAAAGCATATACAAAATATGTTTAAAAAGTGCGGAGCGCTAGATAGACAAGACTTTATGCGCCTATATCTTTCATGGCTAGAACAATGAGAACACGATTGAAAAAAATGTAAAGCAACTCAATTCATTTTAAGGAGCGTAAACTTATGAGCTGTCTGATTATTTACCAATCGAAATCGGGATACACCGAAGGGTTTATGCATTTACTCTCAGAGCAATATCCTGCAACCCTTACTACTCTTAAAGAAGCACAAGGTGTCGACTTGTTTAAGTATGATTGTGTTGTCTTTGCCGCGGGGGTATATGCGGGGAAAATCAGTGGTCTGAAGCGCTTTCAAAAAATGCTAGAGGTAAATAAACTGAAAAAGCTCGCGATTATTGCTGTTGGCGCTGCCGGCCCTAGCAGTGCACTCCGCGAAAAACTGGTGAATGCCAACAATATCGCAACAGTATTCAACACCGAAACTTCCGAACAATCACACCACAATAAGCAGTTTTTCTATTTGCAAGGTGGCTTCGATCCAGAGCGGTTGAACTTTGCTTTAAAAACGATGCTCGGCATGGTGTCGAAAAACCTGCATAAAAAGCAATTGAAAGATCCCGCCAGTCTCACAGAAGAAGACAGAGATTTCTTGGCCTTCTTTCAAACGGCAAACGATCATACTTCAAAGGAACAATTGCGTGAAGTGGTAGACTTTTTATCAGTCCATTGAGTCCTACAAAATTATAAATGCATAGCTTCTGAGACATTAAATAAAAGGCTACTATCGTGATCTTCTAGAGAAGATATCACCATAGCAGCCTTTTTTAGTTATACAGTGAACTTTTGCATTTCATCAGAAAGCTTTACAATGTCTTCGTTAAGGCGTAAAATTGCTTCTCCAATCTCTGTGACTCGTGAAAGCTGCTCTTCTGTTGAGGCATTGATTTCTTCTGTAGAAGCTGCAGATTGCTGGCTTATTGCCGCCATCGATTCCAAAGAAGCAATAAGTTCATTTTTCATTTTTTCAATGACTTTTATCTCGAAAATAAAGGCGTCGATAATGGATCCAACTCTGCCGACACTACTACCAATTTCATCAAACACCATAACGGTTTCGTTTAGGTTGACTTCTGCTCGAACCACGGAGTCTTTTGTCTCAGTAACCGTGTGGGTGGTACTAGAAACAACGGCGACTATGTGGCGAATAATGTCATTGATTTCTCCAGCAGATTTTGCGGATAACTCGGCAAGTTTGCGAATTTCATCGGCAACCACGGCAAATCCGCGTCCGGTTTCACCTGCACGTGCAGCCTCGATAGAAGCATTTAAAGCGAGTAAATTTGTTTGATCTGCGATGCCTTTTATGGTAACCACAATGTTTTCAATCTCTTGCGAACTTTCAGATAGGGCATCCACATTATCTGCAACTAAATGTGTATTTTCTACGGTTCTCTTGAAAACTTCCTTGAGTAACTCTATGGTACGGCGTCCTTCGTCGTTTGTAGATACCATCTGGTCGGATTCTGTTTTGGCATCCATTAGCTTGTGGAATATAGCATTTACACTTTGACCAAGTTGTTGGCCGGTACCCAGTCTTTCACTGACATTAGATGCCATTTCATTGGCGCCACTGGCAATCTCACCTATTGCCTTGGAGACTTCATGGGTAGTCGCCGTGAGACCCTCGACATTTTCATGAATTTTTTCAGATGAGGTTGCGACAGAATCGATACTTGATGCGGTCTCAAAAATCAGGTGCTTCACGTTTTCTGTCATCTTCTCAAAGTCTTTGCTTAATGCGCCAATTTCATCTTTGCTATGGTAGTCGATATGCACAGTGAAATTGCCTTTTCCCACTTCTGCCATGCCACTTTGAATTTTTTGAATAGGTTTTGATACCCATCTGCCAATAATCCACTGAATAATGACAACCAGCGCAATCACTGAAATCACAATTGCTGCGATATTGTTTATGATTGAGGTTCTAAATATTGCATTGATTTGCGTTAGGGGATAAGTGACCACAAGTGTGATATCGCCAAATTTCCTGCTGATCTCGTAAAAGGTCTCGCCGTTTTGCGTAAATTTTTCGAGGGTGTTGTCTTTAGTCATGGCTTCTGCAAGCCAAGGTATATCTGAGGCACTCGTTCCGATGAGGGCCACATCTTTGTGATTGAGAATCATACCATCGGCACCAATAATCGCCGCGTAACCGCCATCGCCAATCACTAAGCGTTCGATGCTTTTTTGCACATCTAAATTGTTTAGAAGCTCTTGTACCGCGGTGGGTTCAATGCCCACCTGAACAATACCCGGTTCATCGAGTCTCGATACACTTATATATTGAAAAAGAACATTGTCTGTGCCTCTTGGCGATGGTGCCTGTGCGATGGCGCCTGTCTTTGAACTAATAAGAGGAATAAAGGGACGTGTTTGATCAGTTGTATTGAAGTCAAAGCCGTAAAAACCTTCAATATTGCCAAAGCGCAATACGCCATTTCCATCGGTTACATGTATTTCGGAAACACTCAGAAATTTGGCGAGTTCAATCATCTTTGCCGGTTCTAACCAGGTTGGATTGTCTGTGATAAGCTGCGCAACAGACTTTGCTAGTGCAATATTTTTCTCGTCTAGGGCGGACCTGGTTATGGCAAGTACTTCGTTAGCAGAAGTGATGCTCGACTCTAAGTTCGTCAATTGGTCTTTGAGCTGCAGTTCAACAACCGTTTCAATAGAATCGTTAGAAGTTAAAGTGTTTACGATTCCCTGCGCGCTGATTGTCAAAATGATGATAATGCTACTGATCAATACAATCCGTGCTTTAAGCCTCATAATGTCCTCCTCGTGATGATTCTGGCATGTAACGTCTAGTTATCCAGCTAACATTCTGCCCTTTAGCCTTATATACCATTATCAGAGTAATTAAAGCACCTATATAAGAAGATCCTAGGTTAAATTTTAGAAAGCAAGGACTAAACCGAGGTGTGATTTCTTTCCTGCGCGTGGCACAGTACTAGCGCATCTTTTGCCCATTGAATGTTCATGGCATACTGGGCTTTTCCGCGCATAAGACTCAGTTCGAAGAAGAATAACTCTCTTTGCATAAGGTGTTCACCTGCAAGTTGTGCTTGGTTTTGACCTAATCTCAACTCGTGCTCTTGAACATCGAGTTTATTCAACAAATCGTCGTTATATTGGATATAAATCTCCAAGTTGGCAATCAAGCTTTTAAGTAAGTCGGGCATATAGCCGGCAAAGAAAATTCTCAGGGCAAAAGAGTCTCTGTGCCTCAACGATTCAGAAAAATCGAAGGATTCAAGCCACTCCTTTAAAGCGGTTTTGCCCGCTGCCGTGATGGCATATACTCTTTTATTGGGCTTACCAGATTGTGGTTCAATGACAGAAGAGAGTAGACCATCCTTTTCGAGTTGGCCGAGCTCTCGATAAACTTGGCTTTGTTGTGCATACCACATATGACTTAGTACTTGATCAAAGTATTGATAGATGGCATAACCCGTCATGGGCTGTTGATGAATAAGACCTAAAACGCCAAATCGCAGAGACATTAAGCACCTCACTTCATTATTTTTTATGGCATCATCACCCGAGAATCGCCTGATGATTTTAGTATACACGAAAACAAGAAATATTACACTTGTGGAATATTAGTTAAAAACACTTGCAATTTTATATTCCACATGTATAATATGAATCATTCACAAACATGTTTAGTGGAAGGTCAGTAATAGGTATTGCAACTCATGTGCGGCTTGCCTTAAGGAGGTAGAAAATGATTGATTCTAGGAACAATACAGTTAAAAGACATGCATTGTCTTATATTGTAGCGACACTCACAATTACCTATCTGTGCTGGTTGAGTTTTTTGTACGCACACTTTAAAACGGGTGTAGAGGTCTTTGGTGACTCACCCTTGGGCATTTTAATGGTTATTGGCCTTTTTTCGCCAACTCTGATGGGTGTCGCCTTTTCTATCAAAGAAGAGGGCATGGTTTTAAATCGCCCTACGGCAAATCAAATTAAGGGGTTTTTCACTTATATGCCTTTGGCAATACTATTGCCCTTTGCCTTTGTGCTGTTGGATGTGGGTCAAGACGCTCCCAATGTTGTTGAGCGTCTTGGCGCTTTCTCAAAGACGCCCATCAAGTCAGTGCTATCTGCATTTGCACTATCAATTGTATTTGGGGGATTAGAGGAGTTAGGCTGGCGTGGGTACTTACTCCCTAGGCTACTTACTTGGCTCTCACCTTTAAAGGCCACACTACTCATAAGTGTGATTTGGGCAGTTTGGCATATTCCACTGTTTTTTTTGCCCGGCGCCGCCCAATATCAGAATAATTTTCTCGTCTTTTTTATGGGTACTGTGACATTGAGTGCGATAATGACTTTTTTGTGGATTAAGACGCGCAGCACACTTCTTGCAATTCTCACCCATACAACCTTCAATGCTATGGCCGTGCTAGGCTATGTGAGTGGCAGCAACGCAGATATTACAATTTCACATTTGGCCACATCTACATCTATCGCATTGGTGTCGATAGCGCTGCTGAATAGCTTGTTCTACAAGGGTCTAAAGCGACGCAAATCGGGGGAATCTTATAGTGACTAGGTTGTGATCAAAAACGTAAAACAGGGCCTAGTTCTGGCCCTGTTTTTGTGTGGTTGTAAATATTGAGGGTGCTTAGATGACACCGTCTGATTGGTAGGCTTTGAGCATCTGAATGAGGTGGCTTAGGGTGCCAAAGTCTTGGGTGATATCTGTCTTTAGGAGTCCAAGACCTTTTATGAGAGCGTCCTCTGAGAAGTGCTCTAGTAAAAGCATAACACTAAGGGTACTAATTGCGCCTGTTTTTGTATCGAGAACCCGAGCGTATTTAATATATTCATTTTTCATGGCAATGCGCAAGCTGCGCTCGAGGGCTTCACTAATTTCAAGATCGGGATAGGTTTCAAATACCCTAATGCCAGGCTGGGTGAGATCTAGATTTTTTGCGGCACTGGTATCTGTGGCGACGAATATGGTGTTTTTGAAGGTGGCGCGCTCAAAGTTAGTGCCTGATAGGGTGGCGCTGTCGAAGATTGCATCTTCGAATTTAGCTTCTACAAATCGGCTGTTTTTAAGATTGGCCGCCACAAACTCGGTGGCCAAGAATGTGCTGTGAAAGAAATTACAAGCTTTAAACTGAGCACCTCTAAAGCTGGCATGACTAAAATCAGAGGCAGAAAAGTCGGTATTGTAGCAGTTACTTCTGCGAAGATCTTTGCTCGCGAGATTTTCCTTTTGTTTTTTGCGATTGCCAAAGTTGATGGCATGTGTAATGCGTTTTGGTGCACTTTGCTTTAATTCTGTGTGCTTAGTAGTTTTCATAAAAAGTCCTCTATTCGTTCTGGGGGCAAGTAAAGATGATGTCCATCGCCTGTGTTTAATGTGTATTAAGAGTCGCTAGTCAACAGGTACTGCGTGAACAATCATTCTACCATTATCGAGGATATAATTGCAAGTGGATAAGGTTAAACGCCTCTCATTTGGGTCACTTATCTCGAGGGGCAATTCGTAGGTATCTGCAGATACATAATAAGCCTCGACGACTCGGTATTCAACAGTCTCATAGAGGTAGTTAATCGTTATTGTGGAATTTTTAGCTAAAAATTGGGGGTCGAGATACTTATTGAGTGCAGTAAACATACTTCCGTCTTTCATATAGTGCCCATATATGATGGTATGTGCATCTAGGTTGTTGCCAATATTTCTTCGATCCATAAAAATTGCGCCGCCAATATAAGGGTTTCCATTAAAGTCGTGATTGAGGTAAAAGTCATTGTCGTTACCTCGAACGATAGGGTAGTCAATGGGAGTATTGCCAATAGTTATCCATCCTACGTAGTTGTCTATTTTGTCTATTAACTGCTCGGAGACATCGTTGTTGGCGATGGGGTAGTTCTCTTTTGGCGGAGCTGTTTTGATATTTTTGGACAATTGTACCTGCGCATCTGCAACGGCGAGGGCTTCACTTTTGTATGCTTTAGAAGGAACATCTTCTGCGGCATTTAATGCAACGGTTTTTGCCGCCTCTAGCGCAATTTCATTATTCATATAGGTGGCGTAATTAAATATCACCACACCAAATCCAATCAGTAAAAAGCATATACTCAGTAACCTCATTACGATTCTCATGGAACACCTCATTAACCTTGTAGAAGGATGGACAGGGAGATTCGATTTGTTTTGTAGTCTTATTATAACACATAATGTGATTTTTATTAAGGGAATTTTAAAATAATTTTCAAATAACCTTTACAAATATCTCGTTACGTGATATATTGTGGTTGTCGACATACAAATATCACATGCTAAACATAGAGGCATAACCCACGAGAATACTAATAGGAGGCATCAAATGAAAAAGGCAATGAGTATTATAATGATTCTAATAATCGCAATTTCGTTTTTGCCAGTTTATGCAGCAACCGGTGATATCGTAGATATCGCTTCGAAAAATTCAGATTTTTCCACATTAGTAGCAGCGCTCCAAAAGGCTGAACTTGTAAGTGCACTTCAAGGCAAAGGACCCTTTACAGTATTTGCACCTACAAATGCCGCATTCGAAAAACTGCTTGGTGAATTGAATATATCTGCAACAGATTTATTGAATCACCCACAATTGTCGGAAGTGCTCTTATATCACGTTGTAAGTGGAAAAGTGATGAGCACTGATTTAACCAATGGCCTTAAAGCTGAAACACTCAACAAAGAATCTGTTTCTTTTGATCTTAGCAGTGGCGTCAAAGTAAATATGAGCACTGTGACTACTGCCGATGTAGCAGCTACAAACGGTGTAATACACATTATAGATACGGTTTTAGTGCCAGCAAGCTTTAAACTAGATGCTTCAGCAGAATCGGCAGAAGCGGCAATGAAACCAGAAAAAGATATTGTCGGTATCGCCCTTGGCAATCCAGACTTTAGTATGTTAGTATCACTCCTTCAAAAGGCCGATCTGGTTTCAACCCTACAAGGAGAAGGACCCTTCACAGTGTTTGCGCCAACTAACAAGGCATTTGACGATTTATTGAAAGCGCTAGATATCACTGCAGGAGAACTTATGGCTCAACCAGACCTAGCAAAGGTTTTACTGTACCATGTGGTTCCAGGTAAAGTGATGAGCACAGATTTATCCAATGGCCTTAAAGCTGCAACCGCTGAAGGCAGCGAAGTAACAATCGACCTCACTAGTGGTGTTAAGGTCAATGCTAGTAATGTAGTTGCTGCAGATATTGAAGCGACAAATGGCGTCGTTCACGTCATCGATTCCATTTTGGTTCCAGCAGGCTTTGTTCTTCAAGAAGTCGACATGGATGAACCACTTCCAAAGACAGGCGCGATGAGCATGGTGCCATTTGCAATCTTTGGCGTAATCGGTTTAGCTGGCTTTGCGTTAACAAGCAGAAGAAGATAGTCTAATGCTAGGTATTTAAGCTACCTATAAAACGGAGAAAAGGTGTCATTTAAAAAATGACACCTTTTTTATGTTCTAGTGGCCTAGAGGCATGCTTTAATAAACGCGTCGCTATTTTCAGCAGTGACGAGTTCGCCGTCAATGATTCCAAAACTTTTCCCGTTAAAACCTTGGCATTGCTCGATACATCCAACCTCCACACGCGCTTCAGTAATGGCGATTTTTAATGCATCTACATCAACTTTTGAACAACAACAACATACTTTTACCATTTTCTCCTCCAGTTATTTTTAATATTACATGCCATGTCCTTTAAAGACGTCTCCACCCATCTCTACTAGACCCATATAGTCGGCTGTATAGCTCAGACTATAATGTAAGACGAGTGCAAATGAGACAAGGGAGAGCGAAGTGAGCATGGTTTGTTTCGGTGTGAGTTTGAGACCATTCTTGTACATAAAGCTTGTGAAAGAGAGCATGACACCGATGGGGATTAGAAAGGTTACATATTCTGGACTTTCTTTAAAATGAGCGATGCCACCGCTAATCATACCAATACCAATGGCTAGAACTAAAGAGACTCCGATAAGTCTTAGATGCTCAAATTTTGACAAGCGCTTTTTTTCGAGTACGACCTCATTAACTACTGAACCAGTAATGAACAGAAGCAATCCAATGAACAAAATTATGCCATATCTCGTCATGTTGAAGGGCATTAGGACGATACCACTAGATACCATACCTATGCCTAAGAAGTAGACGATGTAAATCAAGTATTGCACGAGTGCTTTTTTTAACATTTATGCTCCTTTTATCGGTAGGCTGTTTCGGTCATATACCCCCTCGGGGTATCTGGTAACAATATACCCCGAGGGGGTATATTGTGTCAATAGAAAAATACTAAAATATCTTTTCAAAAGTTAATGTTGGGTTAATCTTGCCTCTTTATATTTAGATTACAAACGAAAAGGAGGCATTGCATATGGCAATCGCAAAAAAGAAAAACACAAATATAGGGCTTTGGGTTGGACTCATAGTAGGAGCAGTAGTGATGGCGGCGGTAGTGGCGCCTATGGCTCTTGCCAAGGGAAGTAATGGTGCTTACCAAAGCGCCACTGTTGTCAAAGAAGATCTCGAAACGTATTTCACCTTTACGGGCAATGTGGACAGTAAGCATTCTCAACAGGTCATGGCTGAAAAAATCATTCAAATTGACGAAGTGAAAGTTACCAAGGGGACAAAGGTGGCCAAAAACGATGTTTTGTTCACCACAAAAGATGGCATGAAGGTGAAGGCAAAAGTTGCAGGGGTTGTCTCAGAGATTTATGTAGAAGCGGACGAACAAGTGATGGCAGGAGGTAAGCTTTGCGATATTTACGATTTTGATCGTCTGCAGGTGACTTTAAAAGTAGATGAATACGATTTGCCAGCCATTGCAGTTGGGGACAAGATTGAAATTACAATAAACGCTCTCGACAAAGAAGTGACGGGTAAAATTTCTGCAATTTCCGACACCGGAGTCAATAAAAACGGCGTGGCTTTCTTTACAGCAACAGTGGATTTAGAAAAGGACACAACCATAAAAATTGGCATGACAGCAGAGGCAAAAGTGGTCAACGAACTAACAGAAGACGCGCTGATAATACCCATCAAGGCCCTGATGTTCGACGATGAAAACAACCCATACCTCTTTGTAAAAAATAGCGATGATGAAATGATAAAGCTGGCAGTAACAG
>CALFXQ010000314.1 GCA_937958285.1 uncultured Fusibacter sp.
GTTGATAGGTGTCCTCATCTTAAAGAGCGTGGTTTTAGATCCTAATCTGGGTACTTTAACAGTCGAGGAACAAACTTTTCAAAAGGCAATTGAAACGTCTCTAGAAGTGGGTTATAGAGAAAAGTGGGCCTACAGATATGGTCTTTTGGCCGTGCGTATAGTAGATATTAAAAATGCCAACGAAAGCGATATCAAAGAGGCAAATGCAAAGGGTTTAAATGTGCAGTATGCATTTAGTGCAAAAGTGAGAAGATACTTGTTAGGCGTGTTGCCAATAGGTGAGTTTAAGTTGATGAAGTGATTAAAGAAAGAGGCCTGTATGTCCGATCAAAAAAAAGGCGACGATAACAGCTTTAAAGCATATCGCGAGCGAAGAGAAGAAAAGAAGCAGTACATTGCGGGCGATAAGCGCGGTGGCAAATACGAGAATCGCAAAGAGGTGAAGCGCGAGGCGCACGAAGATTTTATTGTGGGTATTCACCCCGTGTTAGAGGCGATTTCAGGCGGGAGAACCATCAACCGTATCATGATTGAGCGCACCAAGCGAACAAAAGCCATTCACGAGGTCATTGTGTTGGCAAAAGAGCATGGCATTGTGGTTCAAGAGGTTGATCGTCAAAAGCTGCAGCAGGTTGCCGGCGACCAGGTTCACCAGGGTGTTGCCGCGAATATATCCCCTTATGCCTACGTGACCCTCGACGAGGTGATTAGCGAAGTGAAAGAAGGGCAAATGGTAGTGGCCTTAGATCATCTCACCGATGTGCACAACTTTGGCTCTGTACTTCGCACATGCGAAGCGGCAGGCGTGGCTTATGTGATCATCCCAGAAAGGCGCAGTGTTCAGGTCAATGCCACCGTGGCCAAAACATCTGCTGGTGCCATTGAGCACGTCAAGGTTGCGAGAGTGGGCAGTCTGTCGCAAGCTCTGGGCAAGTTGAAAGAAGCGGGTTTTTGGGTTATTGGTGCAGACATGGATGGCGATCGCGCCTATGTGGATGCCGATTATACGGGTAAGGTCGTTTTGGTTTCCGGCTCTGAGGGTGCAGGTATGGGTCGTCATATCAGACAGCTCTGCGATTTTGTGGTCAAAATTCCTATGGTTGGCAAGGTGAATTCTCTCAATGTATCCGTCGCTACATCGCTAATGGTCTATGAGTGGAAGAGGCAACAGGATGCGGCGCATCTCTAAGAAATATCTGATTATCGACGGCTATAATTTCATCAATGCGGATGATCAGTTAAAGTCGGTTATAGGGGCGGGACTCGAAAGTGCGAGGCTCGCCTTAAACCAACTGTTGAGTGAATATGCAAGCTATAGTGGCGAAGTGGGAATCGTGGTTTACGATGCCACCCAATCTAAGCGCCTCGGGCGAAAAAAAGAGCACTTCGAAGGCATAGAGGTGGTCTTTACAAAGCAGCACGAGACTGCAGATACCTATATTGAAAGACTGGTACACGATTTAATGAAAGACAAGTCCAACAGCGTGCGCGTTGTTACGATGGACTGGGCCGAGCAAGTTGTGGTTTTTAGCCAGGGGGGCGTACGCGTTTCTGCTAAGGAATGGCGCAGAGAAATCGATCAAATGAAGGTGCAACTTCCGAGTTTTGATCAACGTAAACTTAAGCCGCACGATAGGCAATTGGGAACACATATCGATGAAGAAACATTGAAAAAGCTATTGGATATGACTAAACCCCGTGGAAATGGCGCCTAAAAATGCTTGACGCGGGTTTTTATTGTCGCTATAATGATTTTAGGTTTTTGACCTAAGGCAGGGCGAGGAGGCCTTTATGCAAGTTGACCTTGAGCCAATCCAAAAGACCAGTTTGGATAGCATGCCTGAAGCGTTTATTGTCACAAAAGCCCGTGAAGGAGATGTGAGTGCGCAAGAGTTTTTGATTCGACAGTATAAAAACTTTGTGCGCTTAAAAGCGAAGTCCTATTTCTTGATTGGCGCCGATAAGGAAGATATCATTCAAGAAGGTATGATTGGTCTATTTAAGGCGATACGGGATTACCGCTCAGATAAGAGCCCATCCTTTAAAGCATTTGCAGAGCTGTGCATTACACGTCAAATGATCTCTGCTGTCAAAGCGGCGACCAGGCAAAAGCACATGCCTCTCAATTCGTATGTATCCCTAGATCAACCCGTTAGTGACGACGACTCCGAACAGACGCTTTTAGATGTGGTGGCGAGTGATTTTTCTAGCGATCCAGCGCAGTTGCTCATATCTAGAGAAAGTGTTGAAAGCATTGAGGCGAAAATCCGCGTCTTGTTGAGCGACTTTGAGCTTAAAGTGCTTCAGATGCATATCGACGGTCGCAACTATCACGAAATTGCAAAAGATCTAGATCGCCATGCCAAGTCCATCGACAACGCCCTTCAGCGCATTAAACGCAAGCTAGAGCGGTACTTGAGGACAGCAGGCGCATAATGTGCCCACGTAGCTCAGTAGGTATGAGTGTCACCTTGGTAAGGTGGAGGTCGGCGGTTCGAATCCGCTCGTGGGCTCCAAATTTGTATAAAAACGCGCAAATTGCGAACACAGCAAGAATAAAGGGAGGAAATTTCAATGGCTAAGCAAAAATTTGAAAGAAATAAACCCCACGTTAACATCGGCACAATTGGCCACGTTGACCATGGTAAAACAACATTGACAGCAGCAA
>CALFXQ010000315.1 GCA_937958285.1 uncultured Fusibacter sp.
GTCTACACAAGTGTTATCCTTAGATGGGGCCTCGTGCTCAATTGTGCAAAATGCAGATACTTTCGGCGAGAAATTATTGGTCGTTCAAGGAACAACAGCTTTAGAGTTGCACTTCGACAAAATTGCCAATAAACTCGTTGCCATTAAATATATGACAGCACTCGATATGGTTAGAACAAAATCGTATGCCACATCGTGGAAGTATATTGGACAACTGCCGCCTCGTACTGTTAGCGCACTTTCTGAATCAGACACCTTAAGACGCGATCAAGGACATTCAGATCAACTTTTCGATATGACAAATATCTATAGGCAAATCAATCAACTGAATGTTTTAAGTCGCTGTTCATTTTCAGATCGAGTCGCGCTATCTCATTCCAAAGACATGGCGGTGGGCCAATTTGTAAGTCATGTCTCCGCTAAAACAGGAACATTAAAGCAACGCTATAGTGCTGCGCCTTATAAAATGAGCTTTATATCTGAAAACATTGCCTATGGCTCCTTCGATGCAATAGAGGCAATGATGTCTTGGATTAATAGTCCAGGTCATCGATCTAATTTGCTTTCCCCAAAAGCGACAAAGCTAGGCATCGGGAGTTATCTCCAGTACTATACTCAAAATTTTACTCAGTACTAAGGGACGGTTAAGATTAAGTACTTGCTGAAACTGTGCAACTTGAAAGGTGTAATGGTATAGCGCAATATGAAAGTAGCAATTGTAGACTTTGATGGCACTTTATTTTTAGGTGAAACGATACCGTTTTTACTGAAGTTTTATCAGCGGCAAAGACCCAAGTCGTATAGTAGATTGCGTTTGATTTGGCTGTATTTAAAGCTGTTGAGCATACTGCTGTCTTATAAACTCAATATTGGAAAATACAAAGATAAAGAGCGTTTTCGTGCGCGTGCCACCCAGTTGTTTTTAGGACTATTCCACGGTTGTGCAAGTTCAGAATTAATCGATTTTTTCCATGGGGCAGCACGAGAAATGACAGCATCCTTAAATCACCCCTTAATGGAAGAGTTAAGCGATTTAAAGGCAAAGGGCTATTACGTGTTGATGCTTTCTGGCTGCTTTGACACGCTCCTTTACGAATTCGATTTTCAACAGTTGTTCGATAAGTATCTTTGTACGTCGTTGACATTAGACCCTCTATTCAATGCTAACCAGCCACTTGAGATTGTCTCTGGCAATCAAAAGGAGAAGGCTCTAAATGCATGGTTACAGGGACATGAGGTCAACTGGTTGTATTCAAGGGCTTATGCAGATTCTTATTACGATATGCCCATCCTCACGCGCGTTGGAATTCCAGTGGTAGTTCGGCCGGATAAAGCGTTGCTTCGCATGGCATCTGCTAACCAATGGCGCATTTTTGGCGCATAATTATATGTGCAAGGAGAATTTATGGATTATAAATGGACATTTAATAAAGTGCTGCTCTTAGTGACTTTAAGCTTAGCCTTTTTTTTAGGACTTCAAAGATTAGACCTTGTGATGCAGTTTGTTAGTGGTGGTGTGTCGTTGTTCACGCCACTTATTCTTGGATTTTGTATTGCTTTTATTGTCAACGTATTGATGGTTCCCATCGAAAAATTAATAACAAATAAGTACTTGATAAAAGGGCGACGGGCAATTGCCTTGTTCATTAGTCTTATTGTTGTGTTTATCGTTTTTTTCGTGCTGCTCATATTAATTATTCCAGCTTTTTCAGAGGCCATCCAAGATATTATAACGGCATTACCTGGTTACTGGCAAAGTATGCAAACTTGGCTGACTAAGCAAACCGATAATCTGCCTTTTGATATTGAACTGCTTCCGAACCTAGATATCGATTGGAAGGCGCTTAGTTCTTGGGCGGGTAAATTTTTAAGTGTAGGTAGTTCCACTGTTGTTAATGCAACCATTGGCGTAACCACAACAGTACTTGGCTTAGCGCTCAATCTGTTATTGGGCCTTGTCTTTGCCATATATGGTCTCATGCAAAAGGAAGCGCTCGCAAGTCAGTTTACAAGACTTCTGCAAGCGTGTCTTTCTGCAAACCGCGTTAAGTTTATTATCGAGACTGCTAGATTGACAGAACGAATCTTTTCAAACTTTATTCGTGGTCAATTGACAGAATCCCTCGTGATTGGCGGTCTTTGCTTTGTTGGTATGCTCGTGCTCGATATTCCCCATGCTTTAGTCGTATCGGCATTAGTAGGCGCTACAGCGCTTATTCCAGTGTTTGGGGCAATTATTGGCACGGTGCTAGGTGTCTTTCTCATCGTAATGGTCTCACCTATAAAGGCATTGTGGTTCATTATTTTTATCATTGTATTGCAACAGCTAGAAAGTAATTTGATTTATCCAAAGGTCGTGGGAGACTCTATTGGTTTGCCAGGCATTTGGGTTCTCGCTGCAGTAACCTTGGGAGCGGGTACATTTGGCATTCTGGGCATGCTAATTGGCGTACCACTGAGTTCGGTGATTTATGCCTTGACGAAGCAGTGGGTGAATACGCGATTAAAACATTCTAAAAAGAACAAATAAAGGAAAAAGTGTCCTGGATGGGTAGGCAGATTTCGGTAGAC
>CALFXQ010000316.1 GCA_937958285.1 uncultured Fusibacter sp.
TGAAGGTGAAGATGATGGCGCTGGCATTGATCCGGCCAGAATACGTGCAAAAGCTATTGCAAAGGGAATGGTAACTGCGGATCATATTGACTCAATGTCAGATCACGATATCGTTAACCTACTCTTTATGCCTGGCTTTTCTACTGCAGAAAAAATTACTGATTTATCTGGCCGCGGTGTTGGTTTAGATGTTGTAAAAACAAAGATTGAAGCTTTATCAGGTACCGTAGAAGTGCAAAGTGAAATTGGAAAAGGGTCGAGATTCATCATTCGCTTACCGTTAACCTTAGCGATTATTCAGGCCTTGATGGTCAACCTTGGTAATGAAAAATATGCGTTGCCATTGAATAACATAAGAATTATCACTACTATTGAAAAACGTCAAATTTCAAAGGTTCAAAATCAAGAGGTCGTACTTTATCGAAATCAAACGTTGCCTATCGTACGGGTATCTGAATTATTAGAAGTGCCAGGTGCGAATCGCGATGCAGAAGTATTGACTGTAGTCATCGTGAAAAAAGGCAATCAAGAAGCTGGATTAGTTGTTGATAGTCTTATTGGACAGCAAGAAATCGTCATAAAATCTCTAGGCAAATACCTTGGTGGAGTAAGGGCGATTGCTGGGGCAACCATACTTGGAAATGGCGGCGTTGCTTTAATTGTCGATCCAAATCAATTATTCTAGGAGGCTTGAGACTATGAGCAAGCAAAGAGAGTTTGTCATTTTTAAGTTAGATGGGGAGTATTATGGCCTCAATATCCACAATGTAGAAAATATTGAGAAGCGCTTTGATATAACGCGTGTCCCGCATAGTAAGCACTATGTAAAAGGCATTATTAATTTGAGGGGCAATGTAATTCCCATTGTTGACCTTCGAGCTAGGTTCAATTTGCCTCCATCGGAGTTAACTGATGACACGAGAATTATCATAATTAATCACCAAGAACTTAAGATTGGTATAATCGTTGACTCTTCTTCAGAAACGTTACAACTATCAGAGGACGCCATTGATTTAGCACCTGCAATTAAATCGTCCCAAGATGAAGATTTCGTAAGAGAAATCGGAAAACACAATAATCGCATCATTATGCTGATAGACCTTAAAAAGGTCTTAGGTTTAGTGGATGAGGAGTAACTAATTTATGGCTGACTATTTCGACAAAGTAAATAATGCGATTATTTTAGACGTTTTAAAAGAAATTGGAAATATTGGCGCGGGCAACGCTGCAACCGCACTGGCGAAGATGATTAACAAAAAAGTAGATATGAAGGTTCCAAAAGTAAATGTAATGGATTTTTCAACAGTTCCTGAATTACTTGGCGGTGAAGAAAATGAAGTTGTCGGCATTTTCTTTAAAATCGAAGGGGATTTGGAAGGTACAATTATGTTTGTTTTGAGTTCTGAATCTGCGGGAACCCTTATTAACCTATTGATGCCTGGTGTTTCAGTTGGAAGTTTCGACGAGTTCAGTATGTCCGCGCTTCAAGAAATTGGCAACATACTCTCGGGGTCCTATATATCCTCGCTTTCTATGTTGACAGGGCTCAATATTCAAATCTCAATTCCTTCTTTAGCAGTTGATATGGCAGGCGCAATTTTAAGTGTACCAGCTATTCAATTTGGACTCATTGGAGATAAGATATTGATTATTGAGAATGATTTTATTGAGGAGTTTGGCTCAGAATCCGTTCAGGGATATTTTTTCCTTATTCCAGATGTAGATTCTTACGAGAAGTTATTTAATAGCTTAGGGATTCAACTATGAGGGATTTAATTAAAGTTGGGATGGCTGACTTAAAGGTGATAAAGCACCCTGGGGTATTAACTACCCTGGGTCTTGGTTCCTGTGTTGGCATTTGTCTATTTGATCCAGTAACCAAAGTGACCGGTATGGCACATATTATGTTGCCATCTTCTCAAGCAATAAGGAACAATACGAACGCCGCCAAATTTGCCGACACAGCAATTGATTTGATGTTATCTGAAATGCAAAAACTTGGTGCAGATAAAAATCGTTTAATTTGTAAAATTGCAGGTGGCGCACAAATGTTCTCGTTCCAAAGTAAAAATGATATGATGAAAATTGGGGAACGAAACGCTGAAGCCGTTCGTGAAATTATGAAGTCACACAGGATTGCTATTAAGGCGGATGATACAGGTGGAAGCTTTGGTCGAACAATTGAATTTGATTCCAATGATGGTATGTTATTGATTAAGACCATAGGACATGGGACTAAAAGTATTTAGTTATTGTGTGAATGTCCTTTCACCTGGAAGATCGAGGTACATACATGTCTACAGAACAACTATGGATTAACTACAAAGAAAAACAAGACAAAGCTGCAAAAGACGCACTTATCATACAATACGTAGAACTCGTTAAAATCATTTCAGGTAGATTGTATAATGATTATAACCATCATGTTGAATACGAAGATTTAGTGAGTTATGGCATTTTGGGCTTAATCGATGCCATAGAAAAATTTGATCACAAAAAAGCTATAAAATTTGAAACCTATGCAAACTTTCGGATTCGAGGGGCGATTATCGACCAACTTAGAAATCTCGATTGGGTGCCAAGGAGTATGCGTCATAAATATAAGTTATTAGAAGATGCTATCGAGAAACTTCAAAGGCAACATGGAAACGATTTTAGCGACAAACAACTCGCCAGTGTTTTAGAATTATCTGAAGACGAGTTAAGTAAATTGTTCAACGAGGTATCTACTTTTTCAGTTGTGTCACTTGAAGAGAAGTTTGAGGAACAAGTGGGATTTGACGTCCGTGCAGACTACACTGATTTTGAGCCAGAAAAAGCATTAGAAATAAAGGTGACAACACAACTTCTAAAAGAAGCAATTGACAGTCTGCCTGAAAAGGAGAGACTTGTAGTCAGTTTGTATTATTATGATGAACTCACGTACAAAGAGATTGCTCAAATAATGGATATTTCAGAGTCACGTATATCTCAATTACATACTAAGGCCATTTCACGCCTTCGCTTATCGATAGATTGAGCCTGCGTGTGTGGCTTTTTTCTTTTGGTATATATTTGTATCTGCAGATTGTGATATAATATATGCAAACATAGCATGATGAGGGGGCGATATTGTGAATGATGAAAAAGATTCAGAAAACATTGGTGCACAAAATAATGCAACACAAGGATATGATATTCAAGTTAATATCTCTGCTGACTATTATCAAACTTTTATAACTGTTCATACATTTGCTGCTGATATTGTCATCAATGCTAAAACTATAGAAGAAGTTTTATCAAAAAAGAATATCTCGTTTGGCATCATTCCTGAAGCAATTAATAGAATTGTTGAAAATCCTTTTGGTTCCGAAAACGTTTTAGTGGCTCAAGGTAATCCGCACCAAAATGGCGTTGATAGTGAAATTTCATATCTTTTTGATATTGAAATGAAGGCACACCCAACCTTAAACGTAGATGGTACGGTTGATTTTAAGAATATGAATTTTTTGCAAACGGTTTATAAGGGCGATATCCTGGCAACACGTACAATGCCGACTGAAGGCACTGCCGGCATCACTGTAACTGGAAAGTCGATTAAACCGAAACCCGGAAAAATCAAAAATTTCAAAATTGGTAAGGGTGTTACTGTCTCAGAAGATGGATTGGCAGTGATCGCAGATGTAACAGGAAGTGTACAGTTTGATGGCGAAAAAATTTCGGTTATTCAGTTGTTAGAGATAAGAGACGATGTTGGTGTGAAAACAGGAAATATCGATTTTTCTGGAAAAATCGTCATTAATGGTAACGTAACAACAGGCTACAGTGTTGTATCAGATGATGAGATCGTCATTAATGGCATTGTAGAAGGCGCCACGATAAAGACTAAAAGCAATTTATTTATAAATGGTGGCGTGCAGGGTCATGATCAAGCAGAAATCTATGTTAGTGGAAATATTATCTCCAAGTTTATCAATAATGCAAAGGTTACTTGCGGAGGCACCATTGAGTCAGATGCAATTATGCATTCCACAATTCTTTGCGATGGATCAATCTATGCAAAGGGCAAAAAGGCTTTAATTGTAGGTGGAGATATAAGTGTTCGCTATGATATAGAGGCTAAAGTTATAGGTTCAGAAATGGGAACAATGACAAAACTTAGGCTTGGGGTGGATTCAAAAGTTATGGATTCCTACCAAGAGGTACTTGAAGAGGTAAAGAGTCTAAAAGACACAATCACTAAATTATCTCAGGTTTCTCGATTGCTATCAAAGCAATTTGAGCAAACAAGAAATCCAGAAATTAAGGCCAATCTTGATCGAACAGAGAGTTCGCGTTCTGATTATGCCAGACAAATGATGGAAGCATCCCAGAGGCTCAAAGATGTAACCGAACTAATTGAAACATTAAAAGGATCAAAAGTTAAAGGCGAAGAAATATATCCAGGTGTGAAAATACGCATTGGCAATACTTTCTACAACGTTAAAGAAACCTTGCATAGAGCATCATTAAAAAAGGATGATGGTGATATTCGCGCATTCTCGTATTAGGAGGGGTTATGCCAATTCGACCTATAGATATGCAAGTTTTACTTCCCAAAATCGCCAGACTCGATCAAAATAAGCCTGCCATCGTACACCGGGATCAGAATACCCTTCAAATGGCTCAAAATGAGCAGGCTAAACAACTACAAATGGACAAAAATCGCGTTATAGATACATCTAAATCTGAGGCGACATCATTAAAGCGCGACAGAGAGCGCGATAAAAAAGAAAAGAAGAAACAAAAGCAAGAAGATTTAGAAAGTAAAACCTCTGGCAAGCACTTAGATATAAAGGTCTAGTAGGATATATATGCGTGATGTTCAAAAGGATAACTAATGATTTATTTCGGTGCCATGTTTATAGGTGTTATTTTAGTCTTCTGTGGTTTACTCTTCACGATGCAAGCATTAAGTGCTTTGAAAAAAACACTCAATGCAATTAATGCGCTTCAAGAGGACGCTCAATTCATTAATATATCAAGCCTTCGATATGAATTAGATGAACTTAATTATAGTTACTATGAGATATTAGATGATACATCTAAGCGTCTCGATGCCATTGAAATTATTTTGAACCAAGAGAATGTGAAAAAAGGCATTGATGGTCAGCAGCTTGTGCAACAAGCAGAGCGACAATCTGATTTAGATGCCTTTGAGTTTGTGCAAACGAAAGTAGCGACTCATTCTGATAAAACGGAGTTACCAAGGCGGATTATTATAAAGAAAATGATTGCAGAGGGAATGTCCGATCAAGATATTGCAAAGGTACTTGGAATCGGAGTCGGTGAGGTAGGCGTTTTAAGAAGAACGGAGCACAAGTTTTAACCTTTTACCTGTGACACATAATCAACACATTTGCAAAAAAATACGACCTGGAATTAGTTCAAAAAAACTTGCGTCAATATTTCAACCGTGATATACTATCATAGTTGAAAAATGCTCAACAATAGCACGCAACATAATTTTTAATCGGGTGCCCAAGGGTTGATTAAAGAGATGATTGTTGCGGAAGAAAAAACTCGGAGGTGCAACATGGCAGTTATTTCAATGAAGCAGTTATTAGAAGCAGGGGTTCACTTTGGACACCAAACAAGAAGATGGAATCCAAAGATGGCACGCTACATTTTCACAGAGCGCAACGGTATTTACATCATTGACTTGCAAAAAACAACGAAGCAAGTTGATAAAGCATACGCTTTTATTAAAGAAATCGTAGCAGATGGTGGAACTGTACTATTTGTTGGAACAAAGAAACAAGCTCAAGAAGCAATCGAACAAGAAGCAAGACGCTGCAGCCAGTACTTTGTTAGCCAGAGATGGTTGGGTGGTATGTTAACAAACTTCTCCACGATCAAAAAAAGTATCGATTTGCTCTTTGAATTAGAGAAGCAAGAAATCGACGGTACTTTCGAAGCGCTTCCAAAAAAAGAAGTTATTCAATTGCGCAAGCAAAAGGGTAGACTCGAAAAGTTCTTAGGTGGCATTAAGCACATGACTAAATTGCCAGATGTTCTTTTTGTAGTAGATCCACGCAAAGAAAGAATTGCAATTAAAGAAGCACAGTTACTAGGAATTCCAGTTGTAGCTATTGTAGATACAAACTGCGATCCAGACGAAGTAGATCTTGTAATCCCAGGTAACGACGATGCAATCAGAGCTGTAAAGCTTATTACTGGTGCTATGGCAAACGGCGTTATTGAAGCTAAACAAGGCGTTCAAATGGAAGACTCAACTGAAGCGGTAGCTCAAGTAGAAGAAACTGTAGAGGCATAAGCCTTTTAAACAATAAACATGCGAAAAGTAAGAGGTGTGCTCTTACTTTTCACTATGATAAGGAGGATTCTCATGGCTGTAACTGCACAACTCGTTAAAGAACTAAGAGAAATCACTGGCGCAGGCATGATGGACTGCAAAAACGTTCTCGTTGAGACAGATGGTAACCTCGACGAAGCGATTAAGTTGCTCCGCGAAAAAGGTCTTGCAAAGGCTGCAAAAAAAGCCGGTCGTATTGCTGCTGAAGGCGCTGTACTTAGCTATATTCACGGTGGTCGTATTGGTGTTCTCGTTGAAATCAACTCAGAGACAGATTTCGTAGCTAAATTGGATGAGTTTCAAGAATTCGCTAAAGATGTTGCAATGCAGATTGCAGCTGCAAATCCTAAATACGTACGTCGTGAAGAGGTATCAGCAGATATTCTTGAAGCTGAACGCCAAATTCTTAGACAACAAGCCCTTAACGAAGGCAAACCTGAAAAGATTATCGACAAGATGGTTGAAGGTCGCGTTGAAAAGTTCTACAAAGAAAACTGCTTGTTGGAGCAACCATTTATTAAAGATGGCGACACGACAATCGGAGCGCTTTTACTTGAAAAAGTGGCTAGAATCGGAGAAAACATCAGCATTCGTCGTTTCGTGAGATACGAAGTAGGCGAAGGCATCGAAAAAGTTGAAGAGAACTTTGCTGATGAAGTAGCTAAAACAATCGCTAATAAGTAGATTGATTAAGGAGCACTTATGTGCTCCTTTTTTAGAGTGCTTTTTTAAGTGCTTTTTTGTTAAAATGCGGTATAATGGCATTATGGGTATTTACAATTTTGGAGGTACATAAATGAAGGCGCTCTATAAACGCGTATTGCTTAAGTTAAGTGGTGAAGCATTAGCTGGTGTTAAGGGTAGTGGGATTGATCACTTGATGGTTAAAGAAGTTGCGGGTCAGATAAAATACTTAGTTGAAGAAGGTGTTGAGGTCGCTGTAGTTATCGGAGGCGGGAACTTTTGGCGAGGTAGAACGAGTGACGATATGGATCGTGCAACAGCCGACTACATGGGGATGCTCGCAACAGTTATCAATTCGTTGGCCTTGCAAGATGCTTTAGACAACTTAGATGTACCTTCTAGAGTAATGAGCGCAATCGAAATGCGCCAAATTGCAGAGCCATACATAAAGCGTCGAGCAAACAGACATTTAGAAAAGGGCAGAGTTGTAATATTTGCGGCTGGAACTGGAAGTCCGTTTTTCTCAACCGATACGACTGCTGCACTTAGAGCGGCTGAGGTGGATGCTGATATTATATTGTTAGCTAAAAAGGTAGATGGTGTTTACAGTGCGGATCCGAATATAGACCCTACGGCAGTAAGATTTGACCGATTAACCTACAAAGATATTATTGACAGAGGTTTAGGTGTTATGGATCAGACAGCGGCGACGTTGTGCATGGAGAATAATATACCCATTATGGTTTTTGCACTTAAAGACACCGATAATATTAGACGTGTAATACATGGTGAAGTAATTGGCACGATAGTGAAAGGAGAATTCTAATGCAGGCGCAAGTAATTAATGAACTTAACTCTAAAATGACAAAGACGCTTAGTGTTCTTAAAGAAGAGTTGACTGCTGTTAGAGCAGGTCGAGCAAATCCACACATTCTAGACCGAGTTACGGTTTCTTACTATGGAACAGACACGCCGTTAAAATCTATGGCTAACATTTCTGCCCCAGAACCTAGAATGATTCAAATTTCACCTTACGATGTATCCGTTCTAAGAGATATAGAAAAAGCAATCTTAATTGCTGATTTGGGTGTCAATCCATCTAATGATGGCAAAGTTATTCGCATCATGATGCCAATACTGACTGAAGAAAGACGTAAAGACCTCGTAAAGCTAGTAAAAAAGCTTGGCGAAGAGGCTAAAGTTGCTATTCGAAATGAGCGAAGAGAAGCCAATGATAAATTGAAAAAAATGAATAAAAATAATGAAATCACTGAAGATGATCTTAAGAGAGCCGAGAAAGATGTTCAAGAACATACAGATGACTCGATTAAACAGATCGATAAGCTTCTTGAAGTAAAAGAAGCAGAAATTATGGAAGTTTAACAATGCAAAAGTCCACATCGAATGATTTGAGTCACAGCGCGCCTCCGAAGCATGTTGCTGTCATTATGGATGGCAATGGCAGATGGGCAAAAGGCAAAGGACTACCTCGCATGGCAGGCCATAAGGCGGGTGGCGATGTACTCAGAAAGTTGGTTCGAAGAGCTGGTGAATTGGGAATCTCATATTTCTCAGTTTATGCTTTTTCAACAGAAAATTGGAATCGGCCCAAAGATGAAGTCTCTGGACTAATGCGCCTCCTTGTTGAATTTTGCAAGGGAGAGATTGCAGAACTTAAAGCATCAAATACCCGAATCAAATTTCTCGGCGATATTGAGAATATGCCCAAAATACAACGCAATGCAATTTATGAGGCAGAAGCAGCCTTATCTGAATGTACGGGTATGCAGTTCAATATTTGTATTAACTACGGTGGTCGAAGAGAAATTATTGAAGCGATTAAGCGTGCAGTATCCTCTGGTGTAGATATAGAAAAGCTTAATGAAACTGAGTTTTCTAAACATCTCTATACAGCCGATATTCCAGATCCAGATCTTTTAATTCGCACAAGTGGTGAGCAAAGAATAAGCAATTTCTTCTTGTGGCAACTTGCATATACTGAGTTTGTGTTTGTCGAAAAGCATTGGCCAGAAATGAAACCAGAGGATTTGGACGCATGCTTAGTACAATTCGCATCACGCAATAGACGTTACGGAAAAGTATGAGGTAATCATGGATTCCACACTTAGAAATCGGATATTGAGTGCGATCATCGGCATTGTATTGATTGTAACTTTCTTGACACTAAAAGGATGGTTTGTAATTATTCCATCTACCATTCTCGCTTTAATTGGAGTCTATGAATTTCATCGCGCTTTTTTAAACATAGGATATCGCTCTATGGTAAAGGGTGGTATGGTGCTAACTTTGGTAACAATTGCCGGATTTGTTCTGGAACCCGAACACCGCGCCTTGTTTTCAATTATTGCATTGCTGTTGATCTTTATTATCTTGGCATATCATGTTTTTTCAGATCACTCAATTATCGATGTTCTTATTACCATATTTAGTGTGGTTTATGTGGTGTTGCCCTTTGTTATAATCATGCTATTGGGTACACGGTCGGATCGCTTATTATGGGTAGTCTTTGTGGTAGCTTTTGCAACAGATAGCTTTGCATACTTTGCGGGAAAAACATTTGGAAAAAACAAATTAATTGAATCCGTCAGTCCTAATAAGACTATTGAAGGCGCAGTTGGAGGGGTTGTCGGTTGCTTAGCAGCCACTGCAATCTTTAAGGTGCTTATAATGCCTGAATTGCCCTGGGTGTTTGTCCTTATTTTAGGCGTGTTAGGATCGATCGCATCGCAAATTGGCGACCTAACAGCGTCAAAAATTAAGCGCCACTGCAAGATTAAAGACTTTGGCAATATTATCCCAGGACACGGTGGTGTATTAGATCGCTTTGATTCAATCTTGTTTACTGCTCCAATTGTGCTAATGACAGCATGGCTAATGGCACTATAATCGCAGTTAATAAATAGAGACTCACTAGACAAAAGGCTAACTTACAAGGTTAGTCTTTTTTTGGTGTCAGGCCAAGTACTTTCTGGTATAATAAGTTTGTATGTAAAGGAGATCAACATGCGATTGGCTATTATGGGATCAACAGGTTCTATTGGAACACAGGCCCTCGATATGGTTCGAGGTCAAGATATAGAAGTAGTCGCATTGACTTGCGGCGCGAATTGGAAGCTTTTACTAACACAGTATCAGGAATTTAAACCAAAATGGATAGTCATAGATGACTTAACGGCCTATAAAGAGGCAGTAGAAACTTTAGCTTTAGAACCCGTTAAGGTTCTCTATGGCATATCAGGCCTTATTGAAGTGGCAAAGACTGCAGACTACGATGTGCTGCTGACTTCTGTAGTTGGCGCTATTGGCTTAGAACCAACAGTAGAAGCCGTAAAAAGGGGTAAGCGTATCGCTTTGGCCAATAAAGAGACACTCGTGGTATATGGCGAAGTGATTATGAAGCTCGCCCAAACCTATGGCTCAGACATCGTACCCGTAGACAGCGAGCACAGTGCGCTCTTTCAGGCATTACAAGGCAATGATTACAACAAGATAGAACGCATCGTCCTAACCGCATCGGGTGGCCCCTTTTTTGGGAAAACCCATTCAGAACTTAAATCAATGACCAAGAACGAAGCCCTAAAGCACCCTAAGTGGAATATGGGTGCAAAAATTAGCATTGATTCTGCAACGCTTATGAATAAAGGTCTTGAAGTGATTGAAGCAAAGTGGTTGTTTGATATTTCGGTAAATCAAGTGGAAGTCGTGGTACATCCACAAAGCATTATTCATTCGATAGTCGAATACTGTGATGGGTCTATGATGGCGCAAATGGGTTTGCCCGACATGAGGCTGCCAATACATTATGCACTACATTATCCAAAGCGCATACCAACTCAGCTGCCAAGACTCAATCTTAGTGCCTTAAAGCAGATGACATTTTTTGAACCCGATAAGCAAAGTTTTCCGTGTCTAGAACTAGCATATGAAGCAATTAGAAATGGCGGTTCTTGGCCCTGTGTTTTAAATGCAGCGAATGAAATACTCGTTCAGCGCTACTTAAACGAAGAAATTGGTTTTTATGATATTCCAGATGGTATCGACAAAGCGATGAAGGCATTTGCTAGCGAACCACTAAGTACTTTGAGTCACATTTTAGAAGTCGATCAAACCGTACGTCATTTTACTGCTAAATTGAAATTTTGAGGGAATCTATGCTAACATTCATTAGTTTTATATTTGTTTTCGGTGTCATTGTTCTAATACATGAGCTGGGTCATTTTTTAGCAGCCAGATGGCATGGTGTATATGTCAAAGAATTTTCAATTGGCATGGGACCTAGACTTTGGTCGCATCAAGGCAAAGAAACCCTCTATAGCCTCAAAGCTTTCCCTATAGGCGGTTCTGTTCAGATGGAGGGGGAGCAAGAAGAGTCAGAAGCGCAAAATAGTTTTGGCCAAAAAAAGGCATGGCAAAGGTTTACTATAATCGCAGCTGGACCGCTAATGAACTTTGTCTTAGCTTTGATTTTGTTGTTTGGCGTTTATTTTTTTCAAGGGTATCAAACCACAACAGTGGCTGAACTTATAAAAGATTTACCTGCAGAATCTAGTGGAATTCAGATTGGCGACTCAATAACTGCAATAAACGACCTTCCAATAAAGAACTGGGAAGCTTTGGTTGAGGCCATAGACGGATCAAAAGGAATGCCACTCTTGGTAGAGGTTGAACGCGCTGGACAGCGCATAGAATTCGAAGTACCTGTTGTTCAAGATGCGCAAAGTGAAAGGTATATGGTAGGCATACGACCAACCATAGAGCGTTCACTGGCAAAGGCTGCAAGTGGTGCGGTGGTTGTCACCAGCAAATTGTCTGTTGCCATTATAGAATTTGTCCCTAAGCTAATAAGTGGTTCAGAATCAATGGAGAATGTTGCTGGACCCGTTGGATTGGCCGTGGTAATCGGTGAACAGGCAAGTCTTGGTTTTATCAATCTGTTGCACTTCACAGCTTTTATATCTGTAAACTTAGGCATTATGAACTTATTGCCGTTTCCAGCACTCGACGGTGGCAGACTGGTGTTTATCTTTTATGAGATGATTTTTAGAAAAAAGGCAAATCAGCGTTTTGAAGAAGGTCTTCACTACATGGGTTTTATGCTTCTTATGCTTTTAATGGTCATTGTATTTATTAGCGATTTTAGCCGTTTCTTTTAATAAGAACGGCTTCTTTTCAAATTTATAGCAGTGTGAAGGAGATACTCTTGAATATACAATCGAAGACAACAAAAGTAAGCCTTGGCAATTTGACCATAGGTGCAGGTGCGCCAATTTCAATACAATCCATGACAAATACGTATACAGAAGACATACAGGCAACTGTTGATCAAATAAAAGCATTGGAAATTGCCGGTTGTGAAATTGTACGCATGGCGGTACCTACAATGGAGGCGGCGCAAGCCATTAAAGAAATTAGAAAACAGACTAGAATTCCACTAGTTGCGGATATACACTTCGATTACAGGCTTGCACTGGCGGCTATAGATAACGGCATCGATAAAGTGCGTTTAAATCCTGGCAATATAGGTAGCGACATTAAGGTTCAAGAAGTGGTAAAAGCGTTAAAAGACAGAGGCATACCCGTGCGCATTGGGGTGAACTCCGGTTCTATCGAAAAGAGCATACTGGATCAATTCGGCGGGCCAACACCAGAGGCGATGGTCGCTAGTGCACTGCGACATGTGCACCTGCTGGAAAAGAACCAGTTCGATCAAATCGTCATTTCTCTGAAGAGCTCCCATGTACCGCAGATGATCAAAGCTTATCGCATGCTCGCTAATAAGGTGAGCTATCCTTTGCACTTAGGTGTCACGGAGGCGGGGACCTATTATCAGTCTAGCGTCAAGTCTGCTATGGGCATCGGTGCCTTGCTGGTAGATGGCATTGGCGACACCATACGCGTGAGCGTGACAGGTGACCCCGTACAAGAAATTTCTGCTGCTAAGGCCATACTGAATGCCTCGGAGGCCCGAATTATGGGGCTCCAGATTATCTCGTGTCCCACATGTGGCAGGTGTCATGTGAATTTAGAGCAAATGGTGAATCAGGTCGAGCGCGAACTTGGCCATATAGAAGCACCAATTACAATTGCCATTATGGGATGTGCCGTTAATGGGCCTGGCGAAGCCAGAGAAGCGGATATTGGCATTGCCGGTGGAAAGGGTGAGGTTCTTTTATTTAGAAAGGGCATCGTCGTCGAAAAAGTACCTGAGGCAGATGCCGTGGTACGATTAAAATGCGAAGTTTTAAAACTTCTAGGGGAATAAAATGAGCTTTGACTTAAAGCAATATATCGAAGAACAGCTTAAAGTACAGATTCTGAATGTTGCATACGACAGACAGCATAGTCAACTTAAGCTTTCTATCGCTTCAAAATCATTGATTCAAGATCAGGAGCAATCGCTCTTGACTACAGAAATTCAAAAGGCATTGCCCTTTGTTCGCTCTGTGGTGATTGCGTGGGATTACAGCGAAAACAATGACGACATTGTGGCACGACTATGCTATGTGGCAAGTAAGAATGAACGCTTAAAGCAATATGACATTTTAAAGCGAAATGCCTCGTGGAGAAATGAAGGCAATCGCATTGTGCTAAACGATGTTTCGCCAGCGCTCTATTATCAGCTTCAGGCTATAGATGCCCAATCTATTCTTGCAAAGGCGCTAAAGCGACAGTTTAACCAAGAACAAACAATCGCCATTGAGTCATCTGGACTAGCCGATGAAATTGATGAGGAAGCACTTGTCAATCGATTGAAAGATATGGTCGACGCAGCAAAACCCTCTATGTCGAATGGGGAGCCTTCGCGCCCATCCTCTGAGGGGAGTGGGAGTAAATTTCAAGGCAGTGCTGAAGGTAATACCTATAAGCGCAGTTCAAAAGACAAAGACGATCCCCGAGTCATCTATAAGCGTCTTATTAAAAGTGAGACAACACCGCTCAATGGCGTGCTAGAAGAAGAGTCCTTTATCAGTGTGATTGGCGAAGTGTTTTCGATAGATACCCGAGTGTTATCTACAGGAAAGACAATGCTCACATTTGCTATTTCTGATCATACCAACGCCATTAAGTGCAAGTTGTTCTTAGATAAAGAAGATGTAGAAAGTGTACCAAAGCAAATTAAGGCAAATCAGTTTTACTGGGTAGAAGGTCGGCTCCGATACGATACCTTTGAAAAAGACACAATTTTGATGGTCATGGCAATTAATGTGGCCGAGCAGCCAAAGCAACGGGAAGATAACAGCACGAGAAAGCGCATAGAGCTTCATGCCCATACGGCGATGAGCGCAATGGATGCGTTGCCAAGTGCTAAGAGCATGGTCAAGCGCGCTATAGCATGGGGGCATCCAGCGGTGGCCATCACAGACCATGGCGTGATTCAGGGTTTTCCTGAAGCAATGGAAACGGCTGGTAAGGCC
>CALFXQ010000317.1 GCA_937958285.1 uncultured Fusibacter sp.
AGTTTACAAAAATCCCCTGTGCCGTCTCTGGTCGCAGGAAAATCTCCGCCGCTGTATCTTCTGTAACACCCTGAAAGGTCTTAAACATCAAGTTAAACTGTCGAATTCCCGTAAAATCGTGTTTCCCACAATTTGGACAAGGCATTTGATGCGCAGCGACAACCGCTTCCATCTCCTTATTTGGCATACCCTCCACTTGAATAACAAGGCCCTTTTCGCGGGCGAAGCCCTCGATCAATTGATCTGCGCGGTAGCGGGTTTTACAAGCCTTACAATCCATTAACGGGTCGTTAAAACCACCTACGTGACCCGAGGCGACCCAAGTCTTTGGATTCATTAAAATCGCCGAATCCATACCCACGTTATGGGCAGACTCTTGAATAAATTTCTTCCACCACGCCTTTTTAACGTTGTTCTTTAGCTCAACGCCAAGGGGACCATAATCCCACGTGTTGGCCAAGCCACCATATATATCTGAACCAGGAAATACAAAGCCTCTATTTTTGGCCATAGATACAATTTTGTCCATCGTCTTTTCTGTGTTTTTCATAAAACGCCTCCTCCATAAACCTTCAAAAAATAAAAATCCCGCCAAATACGCAATCCCTGCAAGGGACGGTATTTCCGCGGTTCCACCCTAGTTGGTCTAAAAGACCCACCTTCTTTTTGCATCGCTCGTGAGTGCCACCTCAGTCATCGCAGCCAATATCCATGTCGATATGAGCATCTTAGCACAGGCTATCGATAATTGCAAGTATCTTGCGATATTGACAGGCGAGGCATTAAGAGATACCATAGACACGGCACTAATACTTCTCAAGGAAAGGCAGGTTTATATGGACCCCTATAGCAGTAGTCGCAATAACCCATATCGTATAATCAAGCCGCAGCCTCACTTGCAGAAACCATAGTTTCTAATGGCTGCTATTGTGCTGCGGCCAGAAAGGAGCTATTCAATATGTTGACCATTTTCAAGACCCTAAACGACCGCCTCGAGACCATAGACACCCTTCAAGACGGCGCATGGGTACACATGACAAAACCGAATAAAGAAGAAATCGATTCTGTTGTCTCTTTTTTTCAAATCGACAATGCGGGCATACTAGCTGCCCTCGACGACGAAGAAAGGGCGCGGATTGAACAAGAAGACGATTACACCTTAATTCTCGTAGACGTTCCCATTGTTGAAGAGGCCCACGGGTGTCCCTTTTATACCACAATCCCCTTTGGCATTTTGCTATGTGCAAAGGGCGTTATTACGGTTTGCCTCAACGAACCACCATTTTTAAAAGACTTTCTAGATGCGCGCATAAAGGGTTTCCACACCGCGAAGAAAACGCGTTTTATACTCCAAGTGCTCTATAAGGCAGCCTCAAATTACCTTGTTTCACTCAGGCGCATCGAAAAACGCACCAATCAAATTGAGCATGAGTTACACAAATCATTAAAAAACAAAGAGCTCATTCAGTTGCTCGACCTAGAAAAATCACTCGTGTATTTCTCCACTTCTCTTAGAGCAAATGAAATCGTACTCGAGCGCCTTATGCGCATTGAATCTATCAAGCACTACCCAGACGACCAAGATCTCTTAGAAGACGTGATTATAGAAAATAAACAGGCTATAGAAATGGCCAATATCTACTCCAATATTTTAAGTGGCACGATGGATGCCTATGCTTCCGTCATATCAAACAACCTCAATATGGTCATGAAGTTTCTCACATCCGTAACGATTATCATGGCTATCCCCACAATGATTGCGAGTTTTTTTGGCATGAATGTTCACCTGCCCCTCAGCGATATACCCTATGCCTTCCCGGCCATCGTCGGTATTTCCTTTGCCGTTTCATTGGCCATTGCACTGGTCATGTTCAAAAAAAGGCTCTTTTAAAATTCCAAAGCCCACAAAAAAAGTGCCTTCGATAAATCGAAGGCACTTTCAATTGATGATATATGGCATTAGCAAAGCATCTTTTAGTGCTTTTCTTCTTCGTAAATGTCTTCTTCTTGACCTTCGGCTTTTGGCGCTTCGCCCTGAGCTTCTTGACCTTCTTCGCAGTCGCAGCTTTCGCAGCACTTTTCAGTAGGTTTTGTCGCATGGTTGATCTTTTCTTTTAGTTGATCGATGGTATCTTTTGTAATGTTTTTGACGTTAATCACTTCGCCATCCACCTTCACAATTTTCATTTCACAACCTGTGGCAAGGGCTGCAATTACTGCAACTACTGTAGCTGGTGCGAAAAACACTGCGCCGATAGCGCCGATTGTAAGGGGTAAATCGACAAGTACCCGGCCCTCTTTTTCTAGAGTGACACTTGTGATATTGCCTTTTTTTACGATGTCTTTAATGCCGTTGATGATATCTTGTCCAAATGCCATGCCGCCGTGGTGTGGAGCAGATTTTTCTTGTTCTAACAAGACAATTGCCTCAAGCACGTCGCCATTGGCTTTTTCTAGTGCATCTTTTGCCTCTTTATAAGTTGCACCTGTTCTTTCGATTACTTGATCTACTTGTTCTAAAGTGATTTGCATAATGTCCTCCTTAGGCTGCCTTAAAGTCGTTCTTTAAGGATTGGTTAGTAACTCAAGACTTTTTAGAGGCCGTCTCGCCACATGGGCGACCACATAGGCATCTAAGAGCTTGTTCACTGATGCCATCATTGTATCACTCGCCCCCAATGCTTGAATAGTAGCATACGGGCTTTTTAATCCAACGTTAATCCATTTCAAAGCTTCGAGAGAAATGCGCTTCACATCTGCAATTTCTGGTGCACATGCTTTACAAATGACACCGCCTGTACTCACCGAAAACAGCGCCACCAGTTCATTGGTTGCGCCACAACTCGCACAATTAGATACCTGAGGCTCGAAACCCAAGCGCTGAATGACCTTTAAAGTATACACTGCGCGAATTAAACCGTAGTCGTTGGCCGCCATCAGTGCATCTAATGCAAAATCTAGAAGATCGTACAGTCTTGGCACCGGGTCCGAAAGTTCCACACTTACCTCGATGAGTTCCAGCATATAGGTGCCCACCATTAATCGCTCGTAATTTTCCCTTAGAGGCATGCGCGACTTTTCTAGGTCCGCTTGAATTAGCGTACCCAATTCACCTTTGTCTTTGTACAAAAAGCTCCCAGACACAAAGGGATGCGTAACCATGTGAAAGCGGCTCTTAATGTGACGCGCGCCATTGACGTAAAGTCGAACCTTGCCTTGAGTCTTTGTAAATAGCGCAATGAGCAGGTCGTTGTCTGAAACCCGTTTGCGACTGAGCACAATGCCCTGAGTGCGAATTTCCATAAATGCCTCTTCGTTACAGTAAATGCTGCATCATCAAGGTGGCCAAGGTAAAGTAGATCGAGAGTCCCGTTATGTCGATGGTAGTAGTAATAAAGGGTGCAGAGGCAACCGCGGGGTCGACCCCAATGCGCTTAAAGGTCAGGGGCACAATGGTACCAATGGTCGCCGCTGTCAAAATATTCGCCCACATGGCCACACCCACAATAACACTCAGCATCAGTCGGCCCTTCATCGCAAAGGACATCGCCGCTACTATAAGACTACACACCAGTCCCACAGTGAATCCCACCCCAATTTCGTGCACGAGGGTCTTTAGCACACCGCGCGCTTCGATCTGATTGACGGCGATATTGCGCACGGTCAGTGTAGAACTCTGAGTGCCCACATTGCCGCCCATGCCAGCAAGTAGGGGCATAAAGAGGGCAATGGCTTGATCTGCTGCAAGCGCGGTTTCGAATCGCGAGATTACAAAAGCCGAGAACATGCCGCCAAATATAGTCACGATGAGCCAAGGGAGTCTTGCTCGTACAGAATACAACAAGCTCACAAACGCCGCATCTTCGTAATGCTCCAGTTCGTCGTCGCTAGTACCCGCGTATTTAAGAATATCTTCTGTCGCTTCTTCTTCAATGACCTCAATGACGTCGTCAACGGTGATAATACCCACCAAGCGCTCGTCATCGTCAACTACTGGCACTGCCAAGAAACCATACTTAGATACAATTCTCGCCACTTCTTCTTGGTCTTCATTTGCATTGACGCTAATCACGTTTCGCATCATAATCGACGCAATTGGCAGCGCTGGCTTTGCAATGATCAGCTCCCTTAAAGAGACGATACCCACCAAGTGCTCTTCTTGGTCGACCACATAGAGATAATAAATCGTCTCAGCATCGGGCGCGATTTCTCGCAGATGATCGATGGCCTCCTGTATGGTCATGCCTACGTGAATTTCCACGTAGTCCTTAGTCATGATGCCGCCGGCCGTGTCTTCGTCGTATACCAGAAGTTCTGTTAATTCCTCTTGATCTTCTTGATCTAGCAAGGCGAGAATGCGAAGTTTAAGCGTTTCAGAAACCTCGCCAAGAATATCTACAATGTCATCCTGACTCATGAGTTCGAGAATCGCTACCTTTTGCTCATGTTTTAGAAGCGAAAAAAGATCCTCAAAGAGGTCTGAGTCGATTTCACTAAAAACCCCTGCAGCCTGAGTGCGGCTAAGCAGTGTAAATAGACGATTCCTTGCATTGTCCTCTAGATGCATCAATAAGTCTGCAATATCTACGTAGTGAAGGGCTTCTAGGGCAGATATCACCATTGTGTCTTCTTGATGTTCTAGCAAACGCTCCACTTCTTGCAAGAGTTCTTGCCCCTCAAGGCGTTCATCTGATTGAATCCCCATGGCTCACCTCCTCAAACTATTTCTTCTATATGATGCTATGATGCCAATAGCGATGGCAAAACAAAACCCTTTTCCATGGGAAAAGGGCCTTAAGACCCCTCAGGGGTACGGCTTTAATTATACCTTAAAATCATCGCCACTATAACCATAGTTCTTAAGCTGTCCTGCATCGTCACGCCAGCCTTCTTTAATTTTTACCCACAGCTCTAAGTAAACCTTTGTGCCCAACAAGGCCTCGATATCTTCTCTTGCCGCTTTGCCTATGCCCTTGAGTTTTCGCCCTTGTTTGCCAATAATCATGCCTTTATGGGTCTTTTTCTCGCAGATAATGGTGGCTTGAATGTCGACAATACTCTGTTTGGGACGCTCTTTAAAGGTGTCGATGACGACAGCTACACCATGAGGAATCTCGTCTTCCATATAGAGCAATAGCTTCTCTCGAATAATTTCTGAGGCAATTGCCCTTACTGGCATATCTGTGACCATATCTTCTGTAAAGTAGACTGGACCTTCCTTCATTTCGTCGAGCAGCAGCTTGATTAAACTTGGTACATTGGCTCCTTTAAGCGCAGAAATGCCAAGCACTTCTTTTACCTGTGGCAGTGCCTTATAGCGATTGTACAGAAGTAGAAAGTCATCTGGTGCCAATAGATCGAGCTTGTTGACCACCACAAAAACTGGCGTTTTTACATCTGCAAGCATATCGATGATAAATTGATCCCCAGGTCCAATTTCTAGGGAATTATCCACTAAAAACAGCACGGCATCGACTTCGTTAAATGTATTTTTTGCAGCATTCACCATGTACTCGCCCAACTTGTGCTTAGGGCGGTGGATGCCAGGCGTATCTAAAAAGACAATTTGCGAGGCATCGCCATGATAGACCGCTCTGATGGTGTTTCTTGTGGTTTGCGGCTTATCGGTGGTGATAGCGATTTTTTCTCCGATGAGTCGATTGAGCAACGTGGATTTCCCTACATTGGGTCTCCCGATAATGGAGACAAAACCCGATTTAAATGACATGTTACTTCCTTTCTCTATTTGACTACAAATTTGACCACACTCCGTGCCGACCTTTAATCGAGCAGCTCGGTTTTATAAAAGCCCACTGGCAAAAGTGCCGTGATTTTGTATACTTCGTAATTTTGTGCATCGCCCAAAATCACATCGATATCGGTGCCAAACTCGACCATTACTTGTCGGCAGATGCCGCATGGCGAAATGGGCTTGTCTAGATTTGAAGCCACAGCAATGGCTTTAAACTTATGCTCACCTTCGGAAACCGCTTTAAATATGGCCGTGCGTTCTGCGCAATTTGTCGCACCAAAAGATGCATTTTCTACATTAACACCGGTGTACACTTTTCCCGATTGGGTTAGAAGCGCCGCACCTACGGTGACTTTTGAATATGGGGCGTAGCTGTACTTGGTTGTTTCTATTGCCATGTCTAGTAGTGTTCGATAATCCATATTATCCTCCCAGTGATTAATCCATCAACTGAAAATCAGATGGCACAAGCTGTACCCACAGCTGGCCTGGCATAATTGCAAGGGGTTGACCCTGAGCATCGTAAAAACGCGTACGCTCAGCCTCCGTGGTCTTTTCCCAAGTGATCTCTAGCCTTTTACCCGCACACATGTAATACCCTGTTCCTTTTCCGACAACATCGAGCTTTAATCTACCCGCATTGTCTAGAACGCGCGTTTTGACCCTCTGAATGACAACGCTCTTTGCGGTCAGTTGATTGCCCGTTCCTTCGTCGATATGAGGCTTTCCGTTGACGAGGCGTTCATAAAGAGTTGCCTTTTCATTATATACGAATTCTACAAAATAACCTACAGAATCTTTAGCCGTGGATGCTTTATAGATAATTTTAAAACTTGGATCCGACTCAGCATTCGCTAGTGCATCGGGAACACCCAGAGTCCAAAAGGCCGTGTTGGCTTGAGATCTATATCCGCGATCTTTAACAACTTTTAAAAGCGCTTCTCCCGATGTGTACATATTATTTGGCTTCGGTTTGTGATCTTTGCGCCAGTATGTGCGACTAGGCACATTCATGCCATCGAGATCTGCAACTTTTAATGTAACAATATCTGAGAATGCCTCATTCGATCCGCCAATATGGCTATAATAGCCATCGTTCTCTAGTGCAAGCCTTACAAAATACGGTCTGGCACTGCGCACTGGTCCGATTTCTTCTGGTGTTATAGAATGAAATACCGCCATATACCGCGTGATCAACCCCTCAACTAAGGCTTCATACACGATATCTGCATCTTTAAGACCCTTTTGTGGCCGCGCCTTAAAGAGATTGTCAAACATCACCGTTAAAGGTCTGTAGTTTAAACGCTCACTTGGCATCGGCCGCCCCGTGTAAGGACTGTAAGAAAACCCAGGTAGGAGCGTGTCAAAACCTTCTGGCGTCAAGACAGTGACCGGTTGAGTTTGAGCAATTTCGCTTGCATTTTGCCCATTGGTAATTAGTGCGTCTGCTACTTCATCAGAAGGGTTGGATGTTTTGCAACCACTCAGAAAAGATACAACCAATAATATAACTGCCATCACCACAATCGCCTGCTGGCGCAATAAGCTTTTAGACTTCATTTTCTATTACCTGCTCAAGACCCATTGCCTTCATAATCATCTTTTCTTGGGTACGCATCGCACTTTTATCTGCTTGTTCTTCGTGATCGTAGCCCAAAAGGTGAAGAACAGAGTGACATACTAAATAGGCAAGTTCCCGCTCTAGCGGGTGACCAAAGGTCTCAGCTTGCAATATTGCTTGGTCTAAGCATATCACGATGTCACCCAAAAATACGGGTTCATCTTCAAAAGCATCCCATCCATCTTCTGTATATTGGGGAAAACTGAGCACATCGGTGACCATATCCTTCTCGCGATAATCGCGATTTAGGGCTTTTATGCCCGCTGCGTTCACAAATCTCAGACTGATCTCCACGTTGTCTTCAAATTCTTCGATTTCGAGGGTTGTGCGCACCGTCTTTTCAATGAGGGCTTCGTATTCTGGTGGCAATGGCCGATCAATAACTTCGTTTTCAATCGATAGTTGCATCGTCTCCTCCTAGTGCATCGTAGGCTTTAATAATGCGCTTAACAAGTTCATGGCGCACCACATCGCGATGGGTAAAATAGTGAAAGGCTATGCCCTCAATGTCTTTTAGCACGTGTTTTGCTTCGACAAGGCCACTCTTTGCATCTATTCCCAAGTCAATCTGCGTCAAATCGCCGTTTACAATGACTTTAGAGCCAAAGCCAAAACGCGTCAAGAACATCTTCATCTGTGCCGGCGTGGTGTTTTGCGCCTCGTCTAAAATAATAAAGGCATTGTCTAAGGTGCGACCCCGCATATATGCCAAAGGCACAACCTCAATTAGACCGCGCTCTTTGTACTTTAAATAGGATTCCATGCCCAGAATTTCGTACATGGCATCGTATAAGGGTCTTAAGTAGGGATCGATCTTTTGTTGCAAATCGCCAGGCAAGAAACCAAGGGATTCTCCAGCTTCTACAGCTGGTCGCGTGATTACAATGCGCTCCACTTGTTTTTCCTTAAAAGCCTTAATGGCCATAGTCACAGCGAGAAATGTTTTACCCGTTCCGGCGGGTCCAATGCCGAAGACCACATCGTGTTTTTTTACCGCCGCTACAAATTCCGCCTGTCCATGGGTCTTCGCTTTGATCAAACGGCCACGGGGCGTTACCCATAGCGCATCGTGAGGCATATCTCTGTTGGCTTGGCGTATAGCATGTGCGCTATTTTCTAGCATGTATCGAAGGGTTTGTTCGTCTAACTCACCACCTTTTTCTACAATGCGCAAAAGTTGGACAATCGCCAGCTCCGCCTCATCTACAGCGACTTGTGAGCCCATGATTGAAAGGTATCCGTCTCTTACTGCTACTTTAATTTTCAGTTCGCGCTCTACCAAGCTAAGATATCGGTCCATTTCGCCAAATATAAGGGGAACAAGACGCATATCTTCAAGCATGATTTGCTTTGTCTTTTCCAAATCATTCTCCTCGTTAATCAATCCGTTCTATAGGTAGGATAATTTACACATTAATTATACCATTTCGATGGCATATTAAGCGTTTTAGTCATCAAAAACTGAAGAAGACAGACCGAAGTCTGTCTTAATTATTTATGATAAAAGCTTCTTGACTTGTTCTGCAACAAATTTATTGTCTGCCTTACCACTTAATTGATCTTTTACAGCAGCCATGACCTTGCCCATATCCTTTACAGAAGTTGCACCAACAGCGGTGATGCCCTCTTGAATGATTGCAACAACCTCTTCTTCAGAAAGCTGTGCCGGCAAATACGCCATGAGTATTTCAATTTCTGCCGTTGCTTCGTCGGCCAAGTCTTGACGCTCTCCTTTGACAAATTCGTCGTGGGCAGCACGCTTTTGCTTGATCTGTTTGACGATAATCTCCATCACGGCATTGTCGTCGAGCTCGGTGCGCGTATCCACTTCAATCTGCTTAATGGCAGCTCGCAACATGGTGACAGTTAGCTTTCTGACCACTTGCTTGGCCTTCATGGCCTCTTTTAGGTCTTCCATCAGTTGGTCTTTTATAGCCATGTTTCACCTCGCTAAGCGTTAACATCATAGCAAAGGCGCCATTTCTGACGCCTACTATACATGATGTTACACATTATTTTTTCTTTTTCTTTCTTCTTGCTGCTTCCGATTTTTTCTTGCGCTTAACGCTTGGCTTCTCGTAATGCTCTCTTTTTCTGATTTCAGCCATTAAACCTGCTCTCGCGGTTTCTCTTTTAAAGCGTTTAAGTGCGCTATCAATTGATTCGTTTTCGCCAATAATGATACCAGACATGACAAAACCTCCCTCCGTGCTATAATACGCTCTGCTTATAGTACTATGACTATACTCACAGAGGAATAAGTCAGGATAGCCTTCCAGACCCAGTGCTCCAGACGATTCGTCTGCAGTACCTTGTTATTATACATGATATTCAAAACCAATGCAATTATCTTTTAATTTTTTT
>CALFXQ010000318.1 GCA_937958285.1 uncultured Fusibacter sp.
ATAACACCCTGATTAGTCGTGGCAAAGGCATTGGAATCAACAGCTCTGGTCGGTGCGCCCAAAATGCCCAAAACCTTTGCTGATTTATAGGCTTGACTCGACACGATTATGGCGCGATAGCGCTTGATCAGGTGTTTAATGGTGCCATCTAAAAAAGGTGCCTGTTGAATGGATTGCAAGTGCCTGATTAAATCGTGAGCCAGGTTGTTAGTCTCGATTGCATATTCCTTTAGGATTTGGACCTGTGAGATATCGCCCATAAAACTTTCAATGGCAACAAAATCTTTAAATTGCCTTGAAAGTTCGTATCCCGAACTATAGGGGCCATGGAGCGTCTTGCTATTCTCGATGAAATCTGGTGGATTAAAAGCTTCGATCACTTCAAGGCTCAGCTGCAATACCTGATCTAAACTCAGTTTGATCCCCAAGAGCGCTTGCTCGCGGATTTTACTCCCCACACCTTCGTAAAATAAATGCGGTTGGTTTAAAGCGTTGTGCAGAAATGCTAAGCTCAATGGCCACTTTTCAGCATTGTGCAGCCTTTCTAACCCTTCTTCGATGCTAAGCAGTCGCAATTTCTCTGTATAACTCAATAGGTTGTGTGAAAAGAAGGTGTAGGGTGGCTCTAAGTCGTACTTATAACCATAGTGCGCTGCCATTTTAGTAAGTGGCGCGCCGTGCAAAAGCTTTAGCATGCCTAGTTGCAAGTGATCTGGCTTAAGGTCCAGCACCATGTCGATACTTTGTAAAAATAAAGGCAGAGTGTCTTCTGGTAGGCCAGCAATCAGGTCTACATGGGTATGGCAATTCTCTAGGGCGCAAAGTTTTTTAATTTGATCCAGTTCCTTTGGTGCCATAGTGCGATTAATCGCTTCTAATGCTGCTTTGTTTGTCGATTGAATGCCAACTTCAAATTGAACAAGCCCCCTTCTCAAGTGGGAAACCGCTTCAATAAAATCATCGGATAGCCCTTGAGGACTTACTTCTAGGTGAAATGTCACGGTTCCGTTGTCGAGTTTAGCGAATATTTCAAGCAATTCTTTTGCTCTTGTTGGCGGCATGTTAAAGGTTCTATCTATAAATTTAACAATTTTATTAGGGTATTGTACAAATGCTTGTAATTCTGCTTCAACCTGCGAAAGCGTTTTATATCGCAGCGCTACGCCCTCTGCCGACATGCAAAAAGCGCATCGATATGGGCACCCTCTAGATGCCTCGTAATACAAAATATGCAACGCTCTAAACTCGTTCGCTTCATATCCAAGGGGCAGTAGTTCCAAGGGAAACACCGGAAAAGTGACCATTTGGCCTCTATAGCCCCTTAGGGTCTGTAGCGGATTATCTGTGTGAAGGGCTTCTTGCAACTCGGATATAAAGCCCTCGCCTTCGTGGGCAACAATAAAATCTACGTATGGATGTTGCAAAAGCCAATCAGCATTGTGAAAGCTCACTTCTGGGCCGCCGAAGACAATCAATGTTTCAGGCTCCATTTGCTTAATCGACTTTGCCAAATGGAGCATGTAAACAACATTCCAAATATACACAGAGCATAGCAATATTCGGCCATCTGGAGCAGGCGTCCCTAAGACCCTTGCCATATGTAACTCTTTTTCTTGATTGATGGTCAAGGAGCATAAATCCGGTGAAAAACCTTCTTGGTTTAAAAGCGCTCTGAAATAGCGTAGGGCTAAATTTGTGTGCACGTGTTTTGCATTGATTTCTATTAATTGAATCAAGGGCTTAACCTTCATTTTTTCCTCTTTTTGAGATTTCATATTGTGTTTGTATTGCTTATGGCAAACTCTCTTTTATTGTATCATGGCCTCGACTTCTTGACAAATCAGTAAGCGACTTGTGTTATAATAGAAATATCATTTTAAGGAGGCTTCATGAATACGTTTAAAGGTTTTCCACTTTCCATTCGCAAACTCACCATAACCATCTTGGTAATCCTACTGATCGTCGCCGTAATTATTTTATTAGTTCCAAATTTCATCTTAAGGGTATTTCTCTTAGCACTGACGCTTCCCTTTATACACTTATCTTATATTGGCATGATTACAAAAATTGAGGTCGACGATGAAATGATTCGCGTTTATCGGCCAGCACATGTTCAAAGAATTCGGATTAGCGATATCGCATTTTGTGCGGTTCACGGTCTTGACGATGGCAAAGCATTGGTGTACTGTTTTACCCGACAACGGTTCTTAGGACGAGATGGCGTGCACGGCATTCGATCAAAAGAAGGCTATGATCAAATTGTGAAGCGTTTGATGGCAGATGAAGGCAACTTTCAAACTGATGTGGACATCAACTTTCACCGGGCAAAAAAAATCCCTGTTTCTTTTGTAGAAGACAGCGAGCGCCTTAAGGACTTAATTCTCAAAAGCGTGGATCTATATCATATAACCCACTACAGAGTCAAAATATAAATAAGATCTCTGCATAAAATAAAGGGCGCACTCCTCGGAGTGCGCCCTAATCATTATGAACTATGCAGACTTCTTTGCGCCAGTGTACTTGGCATGAGATGGATCGTCTTCTACCTTCATCATTGTGATCCCTGTATAGCCATAAACAATCGACACGACAGGATTCACAAGATTTAAGAAGCAATATGGCAAGTATTCTATCGTTGGTACACCAAGACTTGTAGACATTGTCACGCCACATGTATTCCATGGCACGAGTGGCGAAGTAAGTGTACCCGCATCTTCTAGGCAGCGCGATAAGTTTCTTGGCGCTAAACCGCGACGTTCAAACTCATCTTTATACATTTTGCCAGGAAGTACGATAGATAGGTATTGGTCTCCAGCTAATACATTTGTAAAGATTGATGTAAAAATTGTAGCGAACACCAACGAACCCGTTGATTTTGCATAGCGAAGAATCGAACCAGCAATAACTTCTAGTACGCGCGTCTTTTCTAAAATACCACCGAAAGTGAGTGCGCAGAGAATGAGGGAGATTGTCCACATCATACCTTGTAAACCACCACGTGATAAAAGTGAATCGAGTACTTCATTGCCGGATTCCATAGAAAAACCATTCTGCATAACATCCATAACCGTTGGAAGTGATGCACCTTGGAAAATCATAGCCGCTATACCACCAAGGATTGTTCCCATAAACAAACCAGGAATAGCTGGCACTTTTTTAGCGACCATTAAAATAACTAGAACAGGCACGATCAAGAGTAATGGGTTGAGGTTGAAATTGTCGCGCATTAAATCTAGGATTGCATTAATTGCAGTCATATCGATGGATTTACCAGCAAATTGAGCACTTAATACGCCAAATCCGATAAGTGCGATTACTAAACTCGCACCAGTTGTGTAGAACATGTGGCGCACATGATCGAATAAATTCGCGCCCGCCATAGCCGGTGCTAGATTTGTTGTGTCTGAAAGAGGTGACATTTTATCGCCGAAGTAAGCACCAGAGATAATTGCGCCCGCTGCCATTGGTGCAGGAATGCCAAGACCAGTTGCAACGCCCATAAGCGCGATACCTACTGTGCCTGCAGTAGTCCAAGAACTACCTGTTGCCAAAGAGATCACACAACAGAGTAAACATGCTGCCACTAAGAAAATTGTCGGATTTAGAATCTGAAGACCGTAATAAATCATTACGGGTACAATACCGCTTAAAATCCATGTACCGACGATCATACCAATAATTGCGAGAATTAAAATTGCTTGCATTGTACCTGCAATACTGCTTAAAATACCTTCTTCAATTTCCTTCCACTTCAAGCCCCAAACAAAAATTGCTAGCAGTGCAGAAACTAAGGCGCCAAAGATCAGTGGAATATGTACTTCCCCTTCTACTCCAAACATTGGCAATACCGTGTACATTAGAATACCTATTGTAAATGCGACCGGTATCAATGCTTCCCAAAGCTTTGGATCCCTTCTTGTCTTTGTGAACATAGATTTTCTCCCCCTTCATATTCGCGGTACATAACCGCATCTCTATTATAAACTTTATTTTCAGAAAAATTCAAAAAAGATTACATAAATTTTACGAAAGTGAAATAAAAAAATTTTTTTCTGTCATTTTCCGTTCTCATTGCACAAATAAATGCTATGCATCGCGCATTAATAACAGGTTATCGATAAACTTCTTGACGTTGATTTTTCCACCAACGGCCTTTCTTCCTCTAATAAAATCCATTTCTGAGCGTACACTCTCAAAATCATACAAACTAGACGCGTATTTAACAAAGGTATCGTTCATATAATCTTCTAGCCCGAGGTTCGCCAAATTCACTAAACCCTTGTTTATTGCCCGTCGCAGGCGCTGCTCCATAGCCTTAGGTTGGTCGCATACTAAACCACAAACATCGTTTACCTTCACTTGATTGGTCGTCATTTGGTTTTCAACATAGTAACAGCAAATCTTGAGAATATCCTCAGCACCCGATTCTCCAAGTACACCAATGCGCGAGAGTGCATAACTCAGTTCATCAACCTTGCTCTGATTCTGACCCGAGTTAAATGTAGTATCAGACCCTGACAATAAATCCTTTAAAGCCGAAAGCTTTTTCGCCATCGTCAGTTGTTCAATTACTTGTTTAATCACCCTAGTAACCTCAAGCTGATTGATAGGTTTAGTGATATAAAACGACACGCCCGCCTCGTAGGCTTTTTCAATCATGTTTTTAGCACTGACTTGCGAAAGCATAATACATTGACAACGAGGAAATTTTTCTTTAATCTGGCGTACGATCTGAGGTCCATCGATGCCATCCATCAAAAAGTCGACAATTACAATGTCTGGTCTATAGCGCAAGACCCCATCCATTGCCAAATCTGACTTTGATTCACAACCCACCACATGTCCGAGTTGCCCTTCTTCTATAATGTTTTCTAAAATTCGCAGCACTTGAGGATGATCATCAATCAAGTAAAAATTCATATTCGCCCCATCCTCTCTAAGTCGATCAGAATCCTAAAAGTTGTGCCCACACCTTCGGTTGAGCGCACAGTTATCACACCCCCAAAGCT
>CALFXQ010000319.1 GCA_937958285.1 uncultured Fusibacter sp.
CTTGTGCATCGAACTTTTGAATACGAAAGTTATTGTTGTCGACAACAAAGACATTATCATTACGATCAATGGCAAGAGAGCCAAAGCCCATGGAGTTAAACTCAGCAGGTCCACTTCCGCGTTGATCCCATTTGTCTAGAAGCTTGCCCTTCGAGTCGAAAATTAAAATGCGATGATTGCCAGCATCGCTGACATAGAGTTGACCTTTTGAATTAATTGCAATGCCATAGGGGTCTTTCATGGGGTCATCCGAGAGTGAAATGTCGAAGGGAGGCTCTGCTTTTTTTTGACAACCTGAAAGAACTAAGAGAAAACCTAAGCCTACAACGGTGAGAATGCGTTTTAGATGTCGTTTACTCATATTGGCCTCCTTATTGTGAACATTATCAATGGATTCACTTAAATTATAATCCATGTGAAAGAATCTTTCTTATCAATGGTTGCTATTTTGATAATGCTTGTTTAACCAATAAAGGCAAATTCACTACAATTGGTGGGTCCTCTGGAAGAGACAAACGCATGTTCAAATCGATGTGGGCTTCGGTGTGAGGATAAATGTGGACTTGTTCATCTAGTTTTGCTCTATAGTTCATATTGAGCCAGAAGTAATTGGCGATATCGGCCGTTAAGTCGATTTCTGTAACTAAGAGATAATAGCTGCCTTTAGGAATACAATCGAGAACGCAGTTGGTTTGTTTATACAAGGCTACGCCTACAACTGGCGCACTATTGGGTATCGCATTCTTAAAGAGGCCAATAAAGGATACCCTTTCTGTATGGACATCGGGATAGTGCAAATTGACATACACTTTCCCGCCTTCTCGTGCAGATGTATTTCTATAAACGACTAAACCTTTGTGCTTTATCACATGCATTAGCGTTTTTCCAAGAGGTGCAAGGCTTCTTCTGTAGAGGTTTGGACTTAATCCAGTTAGTTTTTTAAATGTATTGGAAAAGGTACCCGTACTTTCGTGATAACTATCTATAAAGGCATCCTTAGATGACCCTTCAGTATTTAGAATAGAGACAATGCTACGTTCAATTTTTAAGGCTTCGACATATTGCTTATAGCTGTAACCTGTTTGTTGCTTAAAGGTTCTACTTAAGTGAAACTTGCTATAGCCAAAGTGAAGTGCGAGTTGATCTAGACTCAGGTTCTGGTCAATATTTTCTCTAATATAGTGACATACCTTAGATATTTCCATTTAAAGTTATACCTTTCATAATGGCCTTAATCTTATTGGGCGGGTGAATTTTTTCTATATAGTTTATAGCGCTTTCATTTGGGTAATTTAGCAAAGTAATGTTAAAGGAGCGTGACATATGAAAAGATGGCAAATTAAACGGTTCTCTAGTCGCTTGATACTTTTATTGATTGGTGTGAGTTGCGTGGTAATCGCCGTAATGGCATTGGTGTCTGCGAATACGATAAAACAATCGGCGGAGCTTCAAATGGAATCTGACGGTACAACGCTCGCGAGGAGTTTGGTACACCAGATACAGTCTGTAGACTTAAGTGACGGCGTACGTATACACGAAATGCTTAAGGCATTAAAAGAGATGAGTGGCGATGGTATTTCGTATATTTCTTTGACAAATCCAGAGGGCGCAATCGTTGTGTCCGATGCGGGCTATGATGTAGATGCCGTAGCAGCTGCCAGCGATGGTGAAGTAGCAGCTGAAGCGACAGAGAATGAGACAGTGAATGCTACAGATAGTGTTTTGGATCAGGATACGCTAAAAGTTAAGGTTTCAGAGCATGTATTTAATATTTCGGAGAAAGTGGCAGACACGGGTTATGTATTGAACTTGGGGTTGTCGCTGGTGAAGATGAATGATTCTTTGCGCAATGCTATGTATAGACTTGGCATATATAGTAGTGTGGTTTTAGTGGTCATCGTTGTGGTTGGCTACTTGCTATCGCAATGGATTATGAAGCCGCTAAATAAGGCCCTTCTTGGCATTAACGACCTCTCTGAAGGCAATCTGCGTTGGCATACAGGTGAACAAAGATCAGATGAGTTTGGACAATTAGACCAAGCTTTAAAGTCATTAACAGGAAGATTCAAAGGAGTACTTGGTGAGAACCAGCAAGTAACCACTGATTTATACCACGCAGTGACGCAATTACAAGAGGGAAATGCAGCACTGCTGTTATCTTCTGAAAGCGTGACGGCGGCCAACAATCAAGCGGCTCGTGAGATGTTACTTCAAACAGCTGCTCTTCATTCACTGACTGATGCGAACGACGTTTTGAGTAGAACTTTTAACAATATGGAGACTCAAGCGGAAACTGTGGCAAAGCGCAATGATGAAATACGCTTCACAACAGAAGAAAGCCAGAGGTCATTGAATCAGTTGACTCAAGCGTTAGATCAAATTGAAGGCGCCTTTTCGGAGGGGACAGCACAAATTGAGGCCATGAGTGAGAGTTTCAAGAGCATCACTGCAATTTCAGATGTAATCGGAACTGTGGCAAATCAAACAAATCTTTTGGCGCTAAATGCTGCAATAGAGGCTGCGAGAGCAGGAGATGCGGGCAGAGGGTTTGCGGTAGTCGCAGAGGAGATTAAGAAGCTCGCTGAAGAAGTCATAAGCGCCTCTGGAAACATCAATCAAAGCATGAGTAATTTGCAGTTGCAAGTTCAAAGGGTTACAGATAAGAATCTATCGATTGAAACAGAAATGCAAAAGCAAGGGAGTTTGGTTGAAAACACAGTGGCTCGGTTTAACGAAATCCTGTTACATGTTAATGATGCAAGTACAAATGTAAAAGAGCTACTTGGTCAAATTCTCACTGCTGAGGGCGACAGACATCTACTCAATGAACAGATTTCTAACCTTCAATTAGTAAGTACGAATATTCATCGCATAGAATCAGAAATAAGAGAGGCCATAGAAGCACAAGGAGAACAGCATATTAAGTTAGAGCGAACCGTTGACAATCTCACACAAATGGCTGAAGGCTTAAAAGAAGGTGCAAGTTATTTTAAATTTGACGCATAGGTAATTGAAAGCAGGATATCGAGAGCAGGACATCGAGATCCTGATGTAGATATCGCACGCATTTCGAGATGTAAATAGTCTTTATCAGCCATTAAAGCCGACTCACGCCGAACTTATAAGTCTCCTACGCGAGCAGGGATTTAATATTTTGGCATCAATCGGCTTTGTTTTTGAACAAAAGGTCAATTCGTAGCAAAGGCTGTCGACATAGGGGGTTATTTCACATGATGCATGTATTGCAAAATTGACGAATTTGTTCTTCGTGTTCGGCCTTTGGCTTTGTTTTAGGGTCTACAAGATCAAGGGTTGTAATCACCTTTGCCAGTGGCAGGGCAGCAGAAAACAAATCATAGCATTTTTTAGTGCCACCGCCTGCATTGCAAGTAAAGAGTGCGACCTTTTTATTTGCAAGGGTGTTTTCGTTTAAAAAGGTCTTAATAGGCGGTGTAAAGCTGCTGGCCCAGATGGGCGTTCCTATTATAACGAGATCGTAATTTGCAGGATTAAAATCTGTTTTTTCAATTGCGGGAGTCTCACCCATAACGACGCTTTTTCCACCCCACAAATACTTGCTAAAATTCCCTTTGGGGTAGTCCTTCACTGGATGAATCCTAAAAACATCGGGATTGAGTTGCTTAGCGATACTGTTTGCAACAAGTTCAGTATTTCCTTCGAGCGAGTAATAAACGAGAGCAATTTTCATGTTTTCTCCTTTTGAAGTCAATTATACTCAGTCCATATCAATGGTATCTTATCGCATTAAGTTGAAAAAAGCAACGGATGGACCTATCCCTAGAATCTAGCAAAATAACAATTCTATCCTTTTTATCCTTTTTTGTTTGAAAGAATGCCATCGTGGTAAATATCTCATAGTCTATCTGTTAAGCCGAGAAAGGTGGTTCTCATGTTTAAGAAGCTTAAGATGCGGTCCAAGTTAATCTTGATTTTTGTTATAACAGCGTTAATTCCAATGCTCATTTTGTCTTCAATCTCGTATACACAAGCACGCAATGCCTTGCAAAATGAAAGCTTTAACAAAATACTGATGTTCTCTCAAGTGACTGAGAACAAGTTTAACGAGTTTTTTGCAGCAAAATCAAATGCGGGCAATATTCTCGCAGAAACCGCGAGAATTTACAATGCAGTTGCAACTAATAAAGACACTGGGGGCACAGGTGAGGCGTGGAACAAAGCCTATGCACAACTCGATGGATTTTTACCCTCTTACGCCCAGCGTTTTGGCATGGAAGCCATTTTTATTACAAATACAAAAGGCACGATTATCTATGCCACCGATAAGTTTAAGGAGGCCATGGAAGGTGTGGACATATCCAAACGCGCCTACTTCCAATCCGCTGTGGGTGGACAGCAAAACATCTCCGAATTTATGTATTCGGCAATTATAGAAACCCATTTTGTATCTGTGGCAACGCCGATAAAAGCAGGTGGCAATGGTGAAGTGATTGGTACTGTCAATGCCCTTGTAACCATAGACGCTGTACAGGGCATGCTTCAAGCAGATATCAATTTAATTGGCGATTCAGCAGATGTGTACCTTGTGAATCAAGATGGCCTCTTGAACTCAAACACAATGCTCGGGGAGTACAGAGAGAAGGCAGCCTTCGAAATCACTATCGACACCAGTGCTGTTAAAGCCTTGGCCGAACCCATTAAATCTGGACAAGATAATTTTATTGACACATCGATATACAAGGATTATCGTGGTGTAGAAGTGCTCGGAGGTTATAGCGTTGTGAAAATAGGCGGCTCGGCGACGGGGATGGTCGTTGAAATCGATACTTCAGAGGCGTTTATGGCCGTAAATCGCCTGCTGACGACCACTTTGATGCTGGTTGCAGGCGTCGTGGTAGTGAGTGTTGTGATTCTACTGTTCTTTATTGAGCACAATGTGAGAAAGCCCATTGATGCAGTTTTAAATGCGTCTACAAAAATGGCCGATGGGGATCTCGATATATCAGTAGCGGTGCACAGTGAAGATGAAATAGGTACCCTTGCCAATGCTTTTGGACGCATGGCGCTGAATATCAACGAGGTAATGACAAATATTAACGCGGCCTCCGATCAAGTGGCCGCTGGCTCCAGACAAGTTTCGGATACGAGTATGGCCTTGTCGCAAGGGGCAACTGAGCAAGCGAGTTCAATAGAGGAGCTCACAGCGTCGATTCAGCAAATTGCTTCTCAAACGCGACTCAATGCAGAAAATGCAAAAGAGGCCAATGGTCTTGCAGATTTAACTAGAAGTAAGGCGCATCTTGGTAACAACCACATGCAAGAGATGCTAAAGAGCATGGACGACATTAACGCATCCTCTACAAATATCTCTAAGATTATAAAGGTAATCGATGAAATTGCCTTCCAAACCAATATTCTCGCGCTCAACGCCGCAGTAGAAGCAGCGCGTGCCGGTGAACATGGCAAGGGCTTTGCCGTAGTAGCAGAAGAGGTTCGCAACTTGGCGGCGCGGTCTGCAAATGCCGCAAAAGAGACCACTTCGATGATTGAAGGCTCTATGAATAAAGTTGCTGGCGGCACAAAAATTGCCACGGCAACGGCTCATGCCCTTGCTGAAATTGTAGATAGCATTCAAAAGGTCACAGTGCTTGTTAGCGATATTGCCATTGCCTCGGAAGATCAAGCGCTGAGTGTGGATCAAATCAATATGGGTATTTCACAGATTGCCGATGTGGTGCAAACAACCTCTGCCACATCACAAGAAACGGCCGCTGCAAGTGAAGAACTCTCAAGTCAAGCGGAGATGCTCAAGCATCAGGTGTCTAGATTCAACTTAAAAGAGCGTCAAAGTTTAATTAGTCAGCGGGATTTTGGCGGCATGCTACCCGATAGCAGAAGTAAGAGCGATAGGTATTAATAAGTCACCTACAAAAGGACAGTGCCATGATTCAAATTACACCTAAGGAGTTTAATCTACTTGCATCGCTAATAGAAAGGGAATTTGGGATTCACCTAAAACCAGAAAAAGCCACATTGCTAACTGGCAGGCTGCATAAGGTGCTAGATGAACTTGGCTTTACAACCTTTACCCAGTACTACGACTATCTGCTTAAAGATAAGAGTAGCACTGCACTTGCGACCCTTGTAGATAAAATTACCACAAATCACACCTATTTTATGCGTGAGGCCGAGCACTTTGATTATTTTTATCATACGGTGCTGCCTCAGGTTAAGGCACTGGCAAGCGATAAGGATTTGCGTATTTGGTGTGCGGCAAGCTCGAGCGGCGAGGAACCCTACACCCTCGCCATGCTGATAGATGACTTCTTCGAAGGAGAAAAGCAAGTCTGGGACCTTAAAATATTGGCCACAGATATTTCAGAACCTATTTTGGAAACGGCAATTGCGGGTATATATCATGCAGAGGCCTTAGCTGCACTGCCCAAACATTGGCAGGTGAAGCATTTTAAGCGGCTTCCCGATGGTCGATTTGCCATATCCGAGGCGATTAAAAGCCAGGTAATCTTTCGAAAATTCAATTTGATGGAAGACGTTTATCCATGGCGCAAGAAGCTTCACGTGGTTTTTTGTCGCAATGTGATGATCTATTTCGATGCACCGATCAAAGACAAGGTGGTTCAGCGTATTTACAATTGCTTGCACGATGGTGGCTATCTTTTTGTGGGGCACTCCGAATCGGTGAACCGCAATGTGATCCCCTTACATTATGTAAAGCCCGCTGTCTACAGAAAAGGAGCAGAGCATGGTTCGCAAAATTCGCGTGCTGGTATTAGATGACAGTTTATTGTTTCGCGAGGTGCTCGCTAAAGGTTTGAGCTTAGACCCAGCAATTCAAGTGGTTGCAAAGGCAGAAGATCCATTCGATGCCATAGACAAAATTGAGGCGTTTGCCCCTGATGTCATTTCGTGTGATGTCAATATGCCCAAAATGGATGGCATTGAGTTTATTCGGCAATTGATGCCACAGCATCCTTTGCCAGTAATTGTGGTAAGCGCCGCTTCGGGTGTGGTGTTCGATGCCATGAACGCAGGGGCTGTAGACTTTGTGAGTAAACCCGATATGAAGTCGCCCCAAGCCTTAGATAATTTTATTAAAGATATGATTGCCAAGGTAAAAATGGCCGTACGCGCCAAAGTTTTCCCCGGAAGCAGCACGGTTTCTGGCGATCGAGTGGATGCTAAGGGCATCGAGAGTAGCAAGTTCGAACAGAGCAGGGGATTAGGTGGATCAGTGGAGAAAGACCTTCTAAAAACGCGGCTAATCGCCATTGGCGCCTCAACAGGTGGCACAGAAGCAATTTTTAAAGTACTCTCTCAATTGCCAACTCAGCTGCCTGGCATCGTGATTGTACAGCATATTCCCCCCATGTTTTCGAAGATGTTTGCAGATCGACTAAACAATCAAACGGGTTTTGAGGTGCTTGAAGCCAAGAACAACGATGTGGTTTTGCCAGGTCGCGTATTAATCGCGCCTGGTGATCAACATATGAAGGTTAAAAAAATCGGCGATCAACTGAAGGTCGAGGTCTTTAGCGGTGAGCGTGTGAATGGCCACTGCCCATCTGTCGACGTGTTAATGCATTCAGTTGCAGAGGCAATCGGAGAAAAGGCCGTTGGCGTGATTCTCACGGGCATGGGCTACGATGGGGCTAAAGGTTTATTGGCGATGAAGAGAAAAGGTGCGAGAACCCTAACGCAAGATGAGGCCAGCAGTGTCGTTTATGGCATGCCAAAAGTAGCCTTCGAAATTGGCGCATCGAATCGACAAGTGCCACTGGGTCAAATGCATCAAGCGATTTTGGGGCTAGTAAAATAGGCGGTGCTTTATGGATCATATATTGGGTATCGGAGAATATGCCATTGCCAAATGCACAGAAGATGCCTTAATTACTTATGCCTTGGGCTCTTGTGTGGCAATTCTAATGTACTGCCCAGAGCAAAAGGTGGCGGCAATGGCGCATATCGCCCTACCTGAGCGCTTGCCAAGCGCCAATTTAGGCCGACATAAGCCGGCCTACTTTGCAGATGTTGCCGTTCCGCTACTACTAAATGCAATGCGCACAAACTTTATGTGCCAGCCGAGTAAACTGGTGGTGCATCTAATAGGCGGGGCAGAGTCGCGCTCCGAAAAAGACCCCTTTCAGGTAGGGCGGCGCAATGTAGAGCAAATAAAAATGCTACTCCAAGAACAGCAAATGCGCTACACAGCAATAGATGTAGGCGGTCACTTAAGTCGCACCGTTACATTCCACTTGGCAAGCTCGGCGCTTGAAATTAAAACACAAGAGATGATGCTATAGTATATTTTAACGAACAAAAGTTTTTTTCTAGATGCACTAAACCACTTGCATCTGCCTTATAAGGTCATGTACTGATTTCTTGATGGCGGCCAAGTCAGCATGGCTCGGTTTGCCTTTATATTCCACGGGTTCGATAAATGTCCACTTCAACTTCAGGCGCTCCGAGATTTCATCGAGCTCCTTCTGAGCACCGCCAGACCAACCATATGACCCAAGACGAAAAGCCAACTTGCCATTGGCTTTTTTCTTGCCAATCTCCTCAAGGGCAGCTGCCATAGGTGGAAACATTTTATATTCGTAAGTGGGCATGGCAAGAATCACCGCTGAAGAGGTCCAAACCGAGGTGAGTAGGGTACCCCAGTCAGTTTGGGGAATCTGGTGCACATGGTACTTCACACCAGACTCTTGCAGGGCTTCAACTGCGGCTCTTACGCCAGCTTCTGTCATACCGTACATGCTGCCCCAGAGTAAGGTCACTTCTTTACGGGCAGGACCCTTTGCATAGGCGGCGTAATCGAGGTAATCGGATACAATTTTTCCAATGCGGCTGCGCCACATCAGTCCGTGACCTGGTGCGATGCACTTAATGTCGAGGCCATCGCACTTGGCTATTGCCTTTGGCACAAAGGGCGAGAAGGCGCCGACAATATTGGAGTAATAGCGCAAGGTATCGTGTTCATATAAGGCTAGTTGCGCATCGGTGTAGTCGTCGTCAAAGGGAGAGCCTTCGATGCGACCAAAGCTGCCAAAGGCATCGCAAGAGAACAAGGTGCCAGACAAGCCATCGAAGCACACCATATTGTCTGGCCAGTGTACATGTGGTGTTTCTTTGAAGGTCAAAACCCTGCCAGCGCCTAAGTCGAGGATATCGTTATCCTTAACTACACGCACATTTAGACCGGCGCCAAAAAAAGCATCTAAAAGCTCTGCGCCCTTTTGTGTGCAGATCACTTGAAAATGCGTGTGTACTTTTCGAAAATCTTCAATCCAACCGGCATGATCGGGCTCTAAGTGATTCAGTACCAGATAGGCGATGGATTCAGGGGAAACCCCCATCTCTTCAAGAAGCGCATAGAGACTTTCGGGGACGCCATCCCAGCCGCAAACCCCATCTATCAGTGCCGTCTTTTCGCCCTTAACCACGTATGAGTTTAAAGAAACGCCATTTGGAATTTCCCATAGGCCCTCAAATAGAATGTTCTCAACATTTACTGAAAGCTGGTGCACACCTTCAGCGACTTTAGTAATTCGCATAAACCCTCCTTTGTAACAATTACAAACTTATAATGATTATCGTTATTGTTAATCATATCACAATCCGAAAAAGTTGGCAAGAAAAGCGTTTTCGACAAAGATTAAGAAAACGCCTAAAAGTACAAAGAAAAGCGTTTTCGACAAAGATTAAGAAAACGCCAACAAAGTACAAAGAAAAGCGTTTTCGATAAAGATTAAGAAAACGCCGCATAAGGTATGTCTGTGAATATGGGTGTTTATCTGTCCAGAATTCTGGTATGAATAAATAAGTACATAAGGTTTGAGTAGAGAAATGAGGAGATCGATATGCAATTACTGTCCAAGTATGAAGTACAAGCTTTGGCTGTAGAAACCATGGCCAGTTGGAGGCCTCTAGAGCGTGCTAGGTATCAATATCATATGATCAGTCCAGATCCGGCCACGGTTTTATCGGTGCTCGATAGCTATCAAAATCCAGATGGGGGCTTTGGCAATGGCATAGAGCCAGACTTTTGGCTGCCCCAGTCTAGTCCAATGGCAACTAGCGTAGGTTTGCAGTATCTCTCAGAACTAATGCCAACAGATGAAGTGATGCACCGCATCGATAAAGCCCTCGACTATTTGAGCAAGGCATACGATGCGCGCTTAAAGGGCTGGCATGCAGTGCCAGCCAGCGTGAATCGCTATCCCCATGCGCCATGGTGGCACCACACAAGTCAGAAGGTCACAGAAGTTAAGCAGTGGGGCAATCCCACCGTTGAGCTGCTGGGGTATTTTTTAAAGTGGCACCCCGATCAAGGCGAGACAACCTTTAAGGATCAACTCGATTATTCCGAGAAACATCTTTTAAGCATGGACCCTGAGCATTATGAGTCTCACGAGATTTTTTGTTATCTCAGAACATATCCCTATTTGAGTGCCCACAGACAAGCGAGACTTGGACCGGTGCTCAATCAGGCTGTGCAAAAGCTAGTACATATTCAACCGGAAGACTGGGATAAATACGTGGCACGGCCTTTAGACTTTGTGGCACATCCCAGAGATGAGCGCTTTGGCATTAAACCTGAGCATTTAACGGCCCAACTCAATTACCTGGCGCTGACCCTCGTCAACCAGAGGACCATATCACCCACTTGGAGCTGGGAACCATGGCCGGGGTTGAGCGAAACCCAGACCTGGCCTGACTGGAAAAAAGATTGGCCACTAGCAAAAGCGCAGTGGGAAGGGGTTCTTACACTCAAGGCCTTGATTCAGCTCAATGAGTACAGTTGGATTCGCTAGAAGCACCTAGAATGCGGTGTGACCAGAATGCGGTGTGCCAAGGGCATTAGGCGAGGTATGGGCTATTTCGGGCAAATCACCGCCACATCAAAGGCCTCGAGAGCCGTTTGGTCTTCTGGTTTAAGCGGGCAATCCACAATCACCACATCTAGGTCTTTAACTTTGTAAAAGCGATAAAGCCCTGAGCTGCGGTATTTTAGGGCCTGAGTGGCGACAATGCGCTGGCGGGCAATATCTAAAATCGCGCGCTTGGTGTTGCCAATATCGATAAAGCCTTCTATTAAATAGCCATCCACAAGACTCACGCTGCGACAGCTAATAAAGGCCTTGTCTACAGTGTACTGAGAAATCTGGCGAAGCGCCTCATGACCCGAAAATCCTCCGGTGTATGGATTAAATTGGCCGCCAATGGCAATGAGGGTTATGCCCTCTACATCGCTCAGAAGGTCCATTATGGCCAGCATGTCGGTGATTACCGTGATCTCCTTGCCACTTTTAGCTAGGAGTGAGGCGATATGTGCCGAGGTGCTCGATGTGTCTAAGTAAATATAGTCCCCATTCACAATGAGAGTCATCGCCTGTTCGGCGATGATTTTTTTTTCGGGGGCATCGAGTTGAAGGCGGTAGTGAATGCTCGAGGCCTCGAATTTATTGGTTTTTCTCTCGGCACCCCCATACACGCGATCGAGCAATCCCTGCTCTTCGAGTTTTTTTAGATCCTTTCTTATGAGATCCTCTGTAACCCGATAGGTGATGGCAAGTTCTTTCACCAAGACGCTGCCGTGCCTTGCGAGACGATTCAAAATATCTTGTTGACGTTCGTTGACTTTCATAGGTACGCCTTTCTTGTTTTCGTATTTTGCTTTAATTCTACCATAAAAACATCTTACTTTTCTCGTTGTTTTATTGTTTTTATCGAAATATAATAAAAGTAAGAAAGAAGCGCCGGTGTGCGCTGGGAGGAAGATATGTCAAAGCAACCACTTAAAATTGCCATTATCGGCGGCGGTTCGAGCTATACCCCAGAAATTATTGAAGGTTTTATCTTGAGACACAAGGAATTGCCACTAGAGGAAATTTGGCTGGTGGATATACCAGCAGGCGAAGAGAAGCTGAATATTGTGGGAAACTTGGCAAAGCGCATGGTAGAGGCGGCGGGCATCGACTGTAAAATCGTCTTGACCCTCAACCGATCAGAGGCATTAAAAGGGGCATCTTTTGTCACCACCCAGTTTAGAGTGGGACTACTCGACGCCCGTATTACCGACGAGCGCATTCCCCTTAGCCATGGCATGCTCGGTCAAGAGACAAATGGCGTGGGTGGTTTTGCCAAGGCCCTTCGCACCATTCCAGTGATTTTAGAAATCGCCAGAGAAATGGAACTGCTCTGCCCTGAAGCTTGGCTTATCAATTTCACAAATCCTGCAGGGGTTGTTACAGAGAGCGTGCTACGCCACACAAAGATTAAGGCCATTGGACTATGCAATGTACCAGTCAATATGCGAAAGTCAGTGGCAAGCATACTAGAATCCGACGATTTTGTATTCCATGCCACGGGATTAAATCACTATGTGTGGGGCAAACACGTGTATTTTAAAGGCAAAGACGTGATGCCCGAACTATTGCCTAAGCTGCTAGCAGACGATTCATTCAATCCAAAGAATATTGGGGCGACGCCTTATATCGAAGAGCAGATACTTGCCACTGGCTTAATGCCATGCTATTATCACGCTTACTACTACCTACAAGACGAAATGCTCAAACACAATTTAGAAGACTACGCCCAAAACGGCACGCGAGGAGAAGTGGTAAAAGCCACAGAGGCAGAGCTATTTGAGGTTTACAAGGACCTCAATTTAAAGGAAAAGCCAAAGCAACTCGAAAAGCGCGGTGGGGCATACTATTCAGAAGCGGCGTGCGAGCTTATTAATGCCATCTACAACGACAAGCGCACCCTCATGATCGTCAATGTAGAGAACAACGGCACCTTGCCCTTCTTGCCGAAAAATGCTGTTATAGAAACCACTTGCCTCATTACAAATGCAGGCGCATTGCCCCTTGCAGTCACAGATTTACCAGAGTCGGCCCAAGCCGAACTCTCGCTCATCAAGGCCTATGAACGCTTGACCATCGAGGCCGCAATCGAATGCAATTACGGCAAAGCCCTTCACGCGCTCACCATTCACCCACTTACACAGTCGGGCCAAGTACTTAAACAGGTTCTCGATGAAGTTTTAGCTCAAAATCGCAAATATTTGCCAGGTTGGACTATCGAATAACCATCAAAGGGGTTGGTGCTGAATTTTATTTTTTATATACAATTACTAATGTTTTTATGCGAAAAAAAGGGTACATTAAGATATGTGATATTTTAATGTGTGCTTTTGAGACATAAAGCATATGCAACCAAACCAGGAGGCTAATATGATACCAAC
>CALFXQ010000320.1 GCA_937958285.1 uncultured Fusibacter sp.
AATCTCAGTAGCCACTTCTTTCTTTAATTTGCGACCCACCCATTTTTTTTTTTTTTTATCTGGTTTTTCAATAAACAAGGTCTCTTCTAAGGCGTTTTGTCTTTTAATCATCACCAACTTAAAATGCTCTTGCTTTAAACCCGTTAAGTAAAAAAAGTTCTTATTCGTCTTAAAATCGTAATGTGCATCTGCGGTACTCTTTGGGGCGAATCCAGCGAATACAATGGCCATATCGCCTTCGACTAGCATCTCACCAAGCTTCTGACGATGCTTAAAAAAAACGTTTTCCATTACTTTGTCCTCCTATCGTGTACATATCTTTTTCATTATACGATATCCCCTGTCAAAGCACAATCCCAGAGGTACTTATGAAAACACATCCAGATCGCGCGACACTTCAAGTTGAAATGTCTAAGCACTTACAAGAAAATATAACGCTAATGCCTATTGGCAATCATCACTTAAAACGCCACCAGGTATATAAAGTCATATCGCCAAGTCAACCAGATAGAATTTTAAAGTATCACTATCTTCCGCAAACCTTTAATCGCGAATCTCAAGCGCTTTCCCTATTGGCCAACAAAAGCTTAGCTGTACCAGAGTTGCTTTGGACTGATCGCTACGAAGACGGTCGTGGTCTCATTCTCATGACAATGTTACCTGGTATCAGCCTAACTTCAGCGCTAAAATTAAAAGATCAGACAAATACACCGCTGATTTTTGAACAAATCGGTATGCTTTTAGGCCAGCTTCACAAGGTCAACGATATCTCCTGCGCTATCGACAGTCCATGGAATCACTTGTGTTTGGGTACCGAGGGCATGATTACACCTGCTACCGTGCAAAGAGAGAGATTAGAATATCTACAGCAAAAGCAGATGCCCGATGAAAACGCCATAAGGTATGCGATTCATTATGCAAAGGATTTGCTCGACCTCGGCATAAGAGAACAATCTGATTTAGCGCCACAAAACCAGTGGCCCCTTTGCCATCTAGACTTAGATAGCCGCAACTGCCTTGTGTTAAAAGGAGAAGATGGCTATGCCCTGTCAGGTTTATTGGACTTTGAACACGCCCAGAGATTTGACCCAAGTGCGGACTGGGCGTCGTTATGGCGCAGTCACTTTAGAGACCACCGCGAATTATTCCAAGCCACTTTTAACGGATATCTTAAGCATCAACCCCATCATAGAATTGATGCAAGCTTTTTACAAGGCATTGAAAGGCAATTATTGCTTCAGTGCCTAGGCGGTATTACCTGGGCAAAAGACATTGCACCCAGTTATTATAAACAGTGCAATGAGATACTGGTTGACGGCTTTAACAACCGCCACACTGAAAAAGGATTCCTTTAACCGAACTTCGGTTACTGGAATCCCTTTTTTTTACTTAGCGTTTAACCAGTTTAGCCAATTGCTTTAACCGAAGTTTGTCGTAGACCAATTGCTCAGATGCCTTACCATTGGCACTGAGGGACACACCATCGCCATAATAGGGCATGCGCGGCGCTATAAAAATCTCGGAGAGACGATTAATAGTCAGTGGCCTGTGATGCCTTTGCTCGTAGACTTTCTCGATTTCCGAAATAAATAGATGTGCATTATCGAGGCAAACTTCAGATAATTGAACATACTGGGCAACACTCATGCCATGGGCTTCAGGCGCAGTAAAATACGGTGCGATGCGATTGACTGCCTGAAGAACGCCAAAGCGTACCACTTGTTGTCCAAATGCACTCATGGAATCGCCGCCAATAAATGGGTAAAGCAGGCTTTCTGTAAACCAGGCGCCCAGATTGGGCAGGTAATACCCCGCTTGAACAGGATAGCCCTTTTGCGCCATTCTTCTAGAGCCAAGGCCCGACATAATGCCCACAATAATGCTGTTGATGGCAATATCGGACTTTTTAAAGTCTCCCTCAATGGCTTGAAGTCTAAGTCCTTTGTCGAGCAGGTCGTCTATTAGTAAAACAGGCATTTTAAAGGATTTCAATAGAGAAACTTGCTCATTTAGTGAAAGGTGAAATGGCGAGGCTTGCACGTCAAAATAGCTCAGCGAACTGTCGTATACCCGCTCGGTATGAAGCGCCTTTGTGATGGTCTGAGGTAACGTCCAACGCTTAAACAAGTCCCCATAGGGAACGGCTATGGCAGGTCCATATGAAGATCCCTGTTCTGGTGCGTTGCTCATGCTCACAAGGTGAACCAATCGGTCGTAAAGCATTCCCCTATCAAAGGGCAGTACCACTTGCTTTGGATATGCCTTGACAATGCCCTGCATTAGGGTCATTCGCATGGTTCGAAGTACTGTTCTAAGGGCTTTCTCTTGACGGTAGTCTTCTTTTAGAACGGTTTGAGCATCTAAAATCAGAGCAACAGGCGATTTTAAAGAAACTAAGAGCCATCTTAAATCGTGAATTTCAATAAAGCCCGTTGCGCGCAGTGCTTCCAAAATCTCAGTAGGCATATTGCCACTAATCGCTGAATACACTGCAAACTCATAACCTTGATTAATGGCATCTACCAAGAGCTCAGTTTGCAAGCTAAAGGTGTAGTCATCGCGCCAATTGGAGTTTTTCATGTGCAAAAGCTCAATAACGGCTGTGTTTTCGGGATAAAGATCTACATAATCCCTGCGCATTACCGTGGTTTTGTTTGCTAGGTTGTACTCAGATGGAAGCATTTTTCGATAGGCGCCCGCAGCTAGTAATTGGCCATTGTCGCGATCTCTAATAAAAACTAATCGCAGTGTAGCAAGGGATTCGCTGTCGAGATTCTTCATTTTGGTCAAATCTAAACCCAAATCTTCGAGTAAAACTGCCTCAATTTCTGGTGTGAGCGCTTGCGCATTTAGCACCTCGATATGCTTTTGCTCTAGCGAAGCCTTAAACTGGGGTTCATTTCGGTATAAATGGTTCTCTTTGATATAGTCGATGGTCAATGGATCGAGTACATCTTCTAGGTCCAATTGTTTGTCTATTGCACGTCGCACATGGTCAGGTGTAATACTTGAGTGGTAACCAATGGGGTCAATTTGAATGTAAGATGACATCTGTTGTTTGATATTGGCTACTTGTTGATGCCTTTTTCCAGTGAGACTGTGCCGAGAAACGAGAAAATGCGGCCAGTCTTTTACAGCATCTAATGAACCTTTATACAACTGGTGAGTAATAAGCGCATCTTCTCCCATCACTAAGTGCGGATCACCTTCTGGCACGCAATCTTTTAATCCCACCAAGGAACCTGGTTGATTAAACTGTATGGAAAAATCACGAGGCAGCAGATAGGTATTCAAACAATCGGCGAATGTCATTTCGAGCATTTTTCGACGATGGAGCATGGGCTGGGTTTGTCTTTGCCAGCAATAGGCATCTAGCGCTAAATAGATAGAGACAGATTGGGCCTCGAGGGCTAGCACAACACTTTTTTGACCTAGACTTACAGGGTCAAATGCGCCTTGAAAGTATGCAGCTTTTGATTTTATTTGAGTTGGAAGTGGTCCAACCTCGTGTAAATGCTCGCTGATAAAGTGATACATTACACTGAAATTGTAGGCATATGCCACGTCTAATGCGGAAGAGATGCGTTCGTGCTTTATTAGGGTAGCCATCTTTTTGCTATACAATCTAAAGAGTTCGCCTCGCTGAATCAAACTCGTTAGGTGGCTGTTCAAAATCGTGCCAGTCAACCCTTGGAAAGCTGCAAGGTGAACGGCTTCATCATCTTGAACCATACCCGAGGTAAGAATGCCAAGCATGGTGTTTATTGGCATAGTCTGTTTGTCTGTTTTACCATTGGCTACAAGGCCCGAGTTAATTGCATGGGCAATTGTCTCTAAAATTAGCACCTTGAGTGAAGACGTACCGGTTTTGACCCTGTGCATTAAATCCACTAGCACGTTTTCTAAGTGCGTGGCACTCAAGCCCACAAGTATGCGTCCCAAGGTCTGAGGCATATACTTTGTATAGGCATAGTGATCGATTTCTAGGCCTTTTAGGAGCTCCATTGCCACTTCTATGTGTTCAGAGTCGGATAGCT
>CALFXQ010000321.1 GCA_937958285.1 uncultured Fusibacter sp.
TGCAAAGTCTTTAAATGGCTTAATGGAGGCGTATCGGTTAGATGGATTTGAATGGCTAGTGTACGATGGTTATCAACCGATTGAGAAAGTGGGCGTGTGCGGTTGGCATTTGCGCTATTGGCCATATTGGTTAGATTTGTGGCATCAAAATTGGGAACGGCTGGCAAAGAATGGATTCGATAAAGACCGATGCAAGCAGTTTTATGGTGGTACCTCAAAGGAAAGTCTTATAAATTGGTACCGCCTTGAGTATGAAAAGGCGCGTGTTCACGGTGCACAATACATGGTCTTACATGTTTGTCATGTGGATTTGTTTGAAGTTTATACTGGTGACTATCACTACACAGACGAACAAGTGGTGGAGGCAACAATTGAACTTGTGAATGCCGCCTTCGATACCGCATCGGAAATACCACTGCTTTTCGAAAACTTATGGTGGCCTGGACTGAGGTTTGACAAAGTGCATATCGTTGAACGCTTAATTGAAGGCATTTCATATCAAAATGCAGGGCTGCTTTTAGACCTGTCCCACTTAGCACTTAGCACTGGGAAAGTCGGAGGTGCATCGGATCTGGTACACACTGTCGGCAATATGCTGAGTGTTCTTGGCCCATATAAGGATCTTGTGAGAGCGATTCACTGCTCATTTCCATTTCACGGAGATCGATTTTTACAAATGCAAAATCAGTATCGCATAGATCGTTCGTTAAACTTATTGCCACATTGGCAGATGACAGGGTGTATTGACGATGTGGAATTTTGTTTTAATCAGATACTAGAGACTATTCACGCACTAGACACCCACAGGCCCTTAAAAGAGACAGACCTGAAGGCAATTTTAGATATGGTTAAGCCCGAATGGTTGGTTCATGAGGTACTGCCAAATAGTCTTTCTCAAATGGAGGACTGGCTTGAATGGATTGTGAATTAATCGGCGTCACGGGATTCCTGTGCGCCTTTTTTTATGGTATGCTAAAGGAAAGTATTGGTATAAGTTTGTGATCGCGAAACGGCATGAAATAGGGTGAAACAGCAAAAGAAACATAAAAATAAAGTAGTTTAATAATACGGGGGGCCATATGCCAGCAAATATGCCATCGGAATGGTTCAAAATAGGAAAGTCACATCAATTTGAAGGACGTCATCAAGACGCTATATTCTTTTTTGAAAAATGCCTCGCTGCGGATTGGCGCATAGAGTTAGTTACTAAAGAGATATATAACAGCCTTGTAAAACTGCGCGCTTACAGCAGAGCAAATGAAATCCTTCAACACTACGGCCATCGCATTCAGCAAAAGGAGTGGCTAACTAGGGAACAACTCAACGTCAATAAAAAGCTGGAAAAAACAGACTACGTTCGAACAGCTTACATATCGATGATGCGAGAATTGCTCAGAAATTTTGATGTGCAAGAAGCCATTTCTTTGGCCAACGAACTTGCTCTATATTACTATCGCTTGGGTTTGACAGAAGCCTTTTCTCAGTTGTGTGAGCATATTGAGTCAGATGAATCGCTGAGGGTGTTTGTCCCGCTTATGCGCAGTAAATGGTTATTGCATTTTGTTAAAGACATAAAGCAAGCACTGCGCATCTCTACTAAGAATCACACCCCGAAGTCCATCGAGCAAAAGCAATTTCAGGATCGTACTTTCTTGGCAGATGCCATTAAAAATTATCATATACAGATGAGCCTTAGTAAATTATTCGAAGAAGAGGCAATTGTCCATGTATATGCCTTATCTGATGCACTTTTTTACAGAATCAACCTCAAAGATAATTTGGAGATTGCAATTGGAAAAGCCATTCACGATGTAACAATGGCCGACAGTTTGTTAATATTTGACAGATTGTTGAGACTAGAGTGCCCAGAATGGTCCTTGCCCTATGTAATCGCGTTGGGGAAGGCGCTAATAAGAGAAAATTCTGTGCGGCAAGCGTTGCAAGCACTAGCTGCTGAGCTGGTTCAAACACAAAATATGCAGTTGTTAGAGTCGCTTACAATAGGAATTCCAGATCTCTATATACTCGACAAAGACCGCGATGCTTATGCTGCAATGCTCTTTGATGATACATGGCCAGTGCATGACCACGAAGAAGAGAAAATCTCAAATACTTCGTTGCCGATATGGTCGAAATCCGAAACAGATTATTTGGATGCATTTATTGAGCAGTTAAGTAAAGGTATTGATAAAGGCCTTGTGTATGTGAAACGAACGGTCATATCAGAAATCAAGCACTTTTCAATGACACAAGACGAAACCCTCGATGCCCTTTGGCGATTGAGAATGCACTATCAGGGTCAGTCCTTAGAAATGGGCCTTGTATGGTTAAAGCAACTACTCGACATGCTGGTTAAAGACGTTCATAATGTTGGATTATGGCTTGAACTGCCCCATCTTGTGCTATATCTAATCAAGCGCCAAGGCCTAGACACCAAACTCGGGTCACAGCTTGTAAAAGCTGCAAACAATGGATTTTTATATGCGCTTTACATACTAGATAAGCAGAAAATCACTTATCCGACCCCAGAAAGGCAATTTGTTGAAGATGCATTCGAAACGGTATCCACTAAAGAATACTGGCGTAGATATGTGTCATTTGTCGAATCTGTTCAATACTTTGGCTTTGAATTGTCGCGTTGGGATGCTTTATACGGGTATTTTCATGGCGTTAATGGGGCGCTTAATCTGGAAGAAGCATGGAACGACCGCATGTTCACCTTGTTATATGAACTCTCTCAAGACCTCAATAAGTTGACAGAGCATTCAGATGCAATGCGCTACCTGCCACATACGGTCAATCGTTTGTGGGCGAGTCTCGATACAAATGAAACCACGTCCTTTAGATCACTTTCATGGATGTTTCAAGGGTTTATCGACTTAAGCAATGGTAAATACGGCCAGCTTGCTAGCCAAATAGCTCAGCGGGTTTCATTTGCGTACCCAATAGAGGAGCTCAACGCATATCTGATCATAATCACGATTCTGCGATATGAAAATGAACAACCTTGCATCGAGGAAATATGCGAGAGGATAGAAAAGTTAGCGGTCGACACTCACGATAATGGACTCCTTCGCGTGTACGAGTTTCTTAAAGGGAGAGACCCAGAAAAAGTTGGAAAACTAGGTTATCAACTTATAAACCATGCGTTAGTTCAAATGCAAAAGGCTCAGCAAGTGGACTCACAGTTTGTCTCAGACGTTCGCGTCGATTTCTTAGAACGCGTCGCTCTCGAAGAAGGGCTAGCGTTGTTTGAATTGATGAGTACCCTAGATCCTACCAACTTAGTTTTGGGTTTTCATACAATTGATCTAAAAATATGTATGCAAAGCTATCATTCGGTTGCGGACTCAATTAGCAATTGGATAAAGCTTTATGAAATCAACTATGGCGCCGAAAGAGAATTTGAGCAGTTATACGAGACATTGTGCTACCAACAGTATTGGCTACTCGCCACAGTAGATGGCCTTGAACCACTACAGCCTAGCGACGACCTCTCTAAGGCCATACTTGAGGTAAAAAGAGATACAACGCAAGGGGAAATAGAGTTTCTCAGAGATGTGTTTATTCATCACGACATAGAGATTGTCTTTGAGCTATTAAAACAGCATGGACATCGACCATTTATGCAAACCAGTGCTATTTTAAAACTTATGCATCTCGTTTTTGGTCATGATTTTAGAGTGATGATTGTGGCGTTATGGCAACATCAGTCATTGATGCCATTGGTTAATGCCTATACACAGATGCTAAAAGAAGAGGAACCGCAAGTTGGCGTATACTTCGATTCATTAAAAAGACAATATCGAAAAGACTATGGTAACTTCAATGTTTGGCTTAACTTTACACACGGCAAGATAGAAGTCCAAGTCGATGCGCTTTTGCAGTCATTAGAGGGCAGCATACAATACAGTGAACTCGAGCGTTTTGTATGGATTATCAACTTTGGAGCATTTGTCTTGGGGGCAAATGCCATGGCTGATTTTGTGGCAAGTAAGCTTGAATTTTATCGATTCACAAAATGGTCCCACGATAGTTGGTGGACAAAGGCATTCGAAATTCTACCCTTTGGAAAGATCGCACTAGAAATGGGTAAAGAAGCACTTAGGCAGGGGCGCTATGAAACAGCCAAGCAGTGCTATATCTCTTTGCCGCCTGTTCAGATTGCTGGTCAAATTAAAGCATATAAGCACGCCATAGCTAATCAGGGTCATGTGGACTTAAAAGATTCAGATGTTTTATGCTGTCTAGATAGTGGGATTTCGCATATCCTTGGTCCTAACGGCCTTTATGATTTTGAGCAATATACGCGACCACTTCTTACAGAAAAAGAGTCGTTGAATCTTTATTTAGCTTTGTTTGCTCGTGTTGAAGCAAAAGAGTTTGGAAAGGGATTAAAAGAAGCCGTTCGAAGTACTGTTCTCAAGTCTGATCTCGAGCATATTATTCTCGCTTGGTATGCCCATGAGCAGCACTTGAGTAAACACAACAAGGTTGCAACTGAGCTAGAATCGCTATTTTTGCGGTGGCATTAAAAGTCACGCAAATTGTAAAATTATAAAAGGCAGTGCCTGGGCACTGCCTTTTATTGCTATATTTATATTTTTAGTTGTAAGTGAGGGCGCGCCATAGGGATTCGGCAGGACCTTGTGGTTTGTGTTTTAGGTATACGTAAGAGAAGCACATTTGTGTAAAAAATAAGCCTATTGTCACCAAGATCGAGATTGTAGTTCCAACCTTGTACATAAGTCCTAAACCAGGACCATAAAACAAAATAGAGAGTATGATACATTGGGTGAGATAATTGGTAAGTGCCATCCTCCCCACCGCAGAGAGCGCTTGAAAAAATAGAGCTTGCGAGAATCGATAGTAGAGTACACCGATGGTGCCAATATAGACAAAGGCCATAAAAATGTGCGAGGTCTCTTCGAAGAAATGTACAAATGTTGAACTAAAAGATCCAAAAATGGCGATAACCTCAGATTGAATAAGCACATAGGCCAGCGTGGTAATGATTGCTATCGGCAATGACACTTGTATTGTTTTCTTAAAGAAATTTTGAGTGCGCAAGGGTTCTACAATAATCTGTTTCTTGCCAACATAGTAGCCGAGTAAGAACATACCCAAAATACGTGGAAAAAGAAAAATAAGATTTGCGAGCATTTGCGGAAATTCCACAGTAGTCCTGTACCATACAAGGGCAAAGTAATCGTTGTCTAAGTAAACTTGATTCGCAAGGGTAGTTAGATTAAGACCCTGTGTTGAAGCTGTGCCTATATTGCCCATAAATGCATCTTGTAATGCGTATATACCTGTAATTGAGACAATGTAAAAGATAAGTAGACCCACGCCCCATTTCAAGATCTTTTCACTAGAGGCCTTCTCGAAAGGTAAAAGCATAAAACCAACTAAGGCATAAACGTGGAGAATATCCCCATACCAAACGAAAGCAAAATGCAAAATGCCAAATATCAAGAGAAAGAATAGGCGTCTGACAAAGAGTTTTTTCGCCGGAAGATTCTTTTTTTGGTTGCTCTCAGTGAAAAGGTAGAAGCCAAGACCAAACAGAAATGTGAAAATCGTATAAAATTTACCCTGACCAAAGACCTGAACAAATAAATTGGCCATCCAATCTACATTTTCTGTAGCGAGCCAGGGGTTGTTTAATAAATGTGACTGGAAGTCCATCATGGTGGCATTGATCATAGTGGCATTTACGAGAAGGACACCAAAGAGCGCAAATCCCCTTAGTGCATCTAGACTGCCTATTCGATCCTTTAACTGGGTACCTTGATTTGCATAAGAGCTTAAATTTTTATTATCGTTGTTGAAATCGGTCATAGCGCCTCCATTTAACGTTGTTCTGTAGCATCATTATACGATGTGTTCACCATTAAATACAGATTTACATCGACATTTAAGGTAAATTTTAGATTGAAGAAGGAGAGTTAAATGACTAAAAGCGCTTCACATCCATTAGATACGACTCAGTATACACTTCAGAGACGACCACTTCATCCCGATAAGCCAAATGCTGATTTAATCAGTGTGCTAGGTTATGGCGCGATGCGATTTCCTACAAATTTGGGAATCATCGATGAGCAAAAGGCTACAAAACAACTTAGATATGCAATAGATTCTGGATTGAATTACATCGATACCGCTTACTTTTATCACGGTGGACAAAGCGAAAAATTTCTTGGCAAAGCCCTAAAAGACGGTTATCGAGAAAAAGTTCTAATCGCCACTAAAATGCCTCCTTGGTTGGTGAGCAAGCCAGAAGATTTAGAGCGCATTTTCTCGAATCAGCTGAAGAATCTTCAAACAGAGGTGATTGATTACTACTTGCTCCATGCGCTGAATCATGAAAACTGGAATAAATTTAAACAACTAGACGTGCTCGCTTTTTTAGAAGAAAAGCGAGCAAAAGGACATATTAGGCATATTGGCTTCTCTTTTCATGGAGATCGCGTGTTATTCAAAGAGATTGTAGATGATTACAAATGGGATTTTTGTCAAATTCAATACAACTTTCTCGACGAATATGTACAAGCGGGAAAAGAAGGGTTGGAGTACGCTTTTAATAAAGGACTCGGCGTTTTTGTAATGGAGCCCTTGCGTGGTGGCACCCTAGCCAAAAGACAGCCCAAGGGCGTGCAGAAGCTGTATTCAGAATACAAGGTGCAGCGAAGTCCTGCAGAATGGGCACTTAGGTGGGTTTGGGAACACCCACAAGTGACGATGCTACTTTCTGGTATGACAGAAGATGAACACGTATTTCAAAATATCGCCCTTGCCTCACAGCAAAGTGAAACCTGGCTCACACAAGAAGAAAAAAAGCTGATGCTTTCAGTGCAAAGCATATATAAAGAAGGGCAGAAAGTTCCCTGTACCGCTTGTCAGTACTGTATGCCATGTCCGGTCGCGGTGGATATTCCAAGGTGCTTCGAACTTTACAATGCGAAGTATCTATTAGAACAACCCGTTAAAGCCTTCTACTGGATTCAACTTGGCGGGGTAAATGGAAAGCCACAACATGCATCGCTTTGTATCGATTGTGGAAAATGTGTGAAGTTGTGCCCGCAATCTATTGCCATTCCACAAGTGCTAAAAGCAGTGGCGAAAGACCTAGAGGGACCAATCATGCGACCTACTATAAAAATGCTAAGGGCTGTTTCTAAACCGTTTTCAAAGAAATAACAGCACTTTCTTCAACGGCTTAACAGTATTTCAATAATGGAGAGGTGCATGCCTCAGTCTTAAAATGCGTATTCGGCCATTGACTTGCAGTAAATTATATGTTAAGCTAGCACAAATTAATGACAGTTGAACTGTCAGAAAATATAATGATACCGATGAATGGAACAGTATCAATTGTTTAAGCATTAGCGAGCGGGCGATGGTGGAAGTCCCGTGCAAAGGCAATTGAGAACGACACCCACGAGGTGCTTGCTTAAAGGCAAGCCGGTTTACCGCCGTTATAGGGTCTAAAGGACAGTGTATTTATATCTGTCATTGAAGGATGGCACCGCGCACCGCGCTCCTTCTCCTAACGGAGAAGGACGGGTGCTTTTTTGTTGCCTTTTAATGATTGAATGCGTACAGTGTCAAATAAGGGTGGCACCGCGTTTTTGACGCCCCTTAAACATTGGTTTAGGGGTGTTTTTTATACCCCAAAATTGGAATGATCGCATAGACGGGGAGGAAAGCAAATGAAAGCTGTAATCGAAAATCGTGCAAAAGGGGTATTAAAGGGTTGGGTTCACCGCACGCGCGTGATGAAAAAAGTAGTATTTATTGTTTTGCGCAACAGACAGGGTCTTTTTCAGTGTGTGCTCACACCAGAGCAGTTTTCTCAGTTTCCCCTTGTGGCGGAATGTGTGGTGACCTTTGAGGGCACTTGGATGGCAACACAATGCGATCTGGGCAACCATGAATTGCAAGTCGCTTCCATACGGGTACACGATTGGCCAGCCATTGAACCACCAATTCAGATTAATGGACCAGAGCTGGAGATAAATTTAGACACTCAGCTCAATCATCGTGTGCTCACACTGAGGCATCTCAATGAGCAGGCTACATTTAAGGTGCATAGTGCGTTGGCCCAGGCTTTCTCGGCTGAGCTTTCTGCGATGGATTTTACGCAAATATTCTCTCCAAAACTCGTGAAAGAGGGGGCAGAGGGCGGTGCAAACGTCTTTTCTTTGGACTACTTTGGCGAAACGGCCTATCTCGCTCAAAGTCCGCAGTTCTACAAGCAAATGATGGTGATCGGTGGCTTTGAACGCGTCTTTGAAATCGGCCCCGTATTCAGAGCTGAAGCCCATAGCACCCGTAGACATCTCAACGAATACACCAGTTTAGACGCGGAGATGGGTTTTATCGACAGCGAACAAGATATAATGTCGCTAGAAACAGCCCTTTTAAAGCATATGTTTGCCCGCGTGGCCCGCAATTCGGAAGAATCGTTAAAGCAGCTTGACGTGGTGATGCCACAAGTGCCAGACCCCATTCCTCAAATTACTTTTTCAGAGGCACTGGCGCTTTTAAAAGGGACGTATGGGCGTGACGATTTAGAGGATGACTTGGATCCAGAAGCGGAACGAATTTTATGCAAGCACATTTTAGATAAAACCGGGTCGGAGTTTTTATTCGTTACCGACTATCCAGCATCGAAGCGTCCCATGTATACCATGCCCAATGGGGAAAGTGGCACCCATAGTTTTGATTTGCTCTTTAGAGGGCTTGAAATCACCACAGGTGGCCAACGCATACACAAACGCGAACAACTCGTGGCCAATATGATAAAAAAAGGACTAAATCCTGAGCAGTATGCCACATATTTACAGGCTTTTGACCATGGCGTGCCCCCACATGGCGGCTTTGCCATTGGACTTGAGCGTTTGACGGCGCAGTTACTAGGGTATTCAAATGTCAGGCGTACTAGCGCATTTCCGCGAGATGGCCAAAGGCTTGTACCATAAAGATTGGAGGCGATTTTATGTGTGGCAGATACTTACTCGACATCGATATTGAGAATCTTGAGAGCATCTACGATATCGTCAATAAGGGAGAGATCGATGCCCAGTGGCAACTTACTAATGCCACATCTTCGCCGACGATTTTTCCCACAAATCGCGTCCCTGTTGTTTATACAGAGCGATTGGGTTTAATGCAATGGGGATACCATTTGCCTTCAGTGAAGGGCGCGATTATCAATTGCAGAATTGAATCGCTAATGGATAAGCCTTTTTTTCAAGAAGCCCTTGCAAAGCGGCGCATTGTGATTCCTGCAAGTGCTTATTATGAATGGCGTACGCTCAATGGCCCAAAAGAGCCATATACCGTATTTTCTAAAAGTCATGCTACACTGCATATAGCCGGCGTGTTTTTTAAAAATCCTGAATCTAATATGTGGGGATTTGCTGTGGTAACAACGCCTGCAAGTGGAGCGATTAAAGAGATACATCACCGCATGCCCCTTCTGCTGAGCCTCGATCAGCTGAGTAAATGGCGAACTGTTAGCAACCAGCTAAAACCGAGAGATATTGTGTTGTGGGCCGACCAGTCGAAGACTTCTAGTGAGATCGAAGTGAATCAAGGTCTATTACAGAAGATATGAGTGGTGCGGTTTTTGTGAAGTAAATGCTGTATTAATTTTTTCTCATTGTCGGACAGTTCTTCGTCTTCATTCGTTTTATCTGTGACTAAGGCATTTTCTGATGGCCACAGAGGTTCCTTCGTCTATGTACCACTGAATGTGTGTAAGGCGAAATAGGTGAATGCATGCTACTCTTTCAGATTTATAGTGCGTTTCAAAATGATTTTTTGCGCTTTGCTAAGTCGCTAACCCATGATTCTTATATGGCAGAAGACCTCGTGCAGAAGAGCTATTTAAAAGCGCTAGATGCCTTAGAGCTCTTTGAGCATTTACATCCACAGCAAGTGAAGGGATGGTTTTTTACTACCATAAAGCGCTTGTTTATCGATGATTGGCGACAGGTAAACCTCCATCGCGAAAAGCTAGAGCAACATTTTGTTGGGCTAAGTGAGATGCAGAGTTACGAAGGTGCATGGCTTGAAACACTCTGTGTTAGGCAGGCCTTGGGCGCGCTTACCCCAAATGAGCGTGAGCTTATTCTCCTCCGTTACGAAATGGGCTATTCGAGTGGCGAAATTGGTGAACGCCTTCAAATTCCCGCTTCGACGGTGCGCAACCAATTGGCGAGTGCAAAGAAGCAATTTAATCAGATATTGATGACGATGCAAGACTACTTAGAGAAAGATGAGGACGACAATGATCAGTTATAGAAATATTGGGGTTTTAGATATGCGAAATGCAACAAAAGAGGGCATTGCCGATATCCATGAACTTTTTAATGTGGGTACAATTATTGTAAAAGACACCTTGATGGCAAGTCTTTCAAATATAAAACAGCGCAACATAGGCACTTTAATTGTGATACCCGAAACTTTAGCGCTGGATTTAGTGATGCACGATGGTGACTTTGAGATAGATTCAGCTTTTGTAGATGGGTTGATGGGGAAAAATGTGCTCATCATGGTGAATGGCAATTTAAAGGTTAGCGAAGAAGTTGGTGTAGAGGCTTTTGAATCCTTTTACCGCATCATTGTCAACGGCCGTGTAGAGGTCCCCAAGTTCTTAAAAGCAGCTTTTGCCCTGCGCAGTGAGGTGAATGGCCAAGTGGTGTATTATGATCCCGGTGACATTTTAATGGATACGCCATTTATGCTCGATAAAGACAGCTTGTGGAGTTTTTCTCCAAAATCAGTGATTCGCAGTGAGCAGCTTATTGCCCTTGATCCAATGCCCATTGAAGACATTCAAAAAACTTTTAATCAGTTTAAGGTGGGGTCGCTGGTGACAACACAAGAAATGATGCAACAGTTAGCGCCAATGGTTTTGGATTTTCACAAGGTGGAAAAGCAAATCATTCCAAAAGGTGCCCGTTATTTTCAAAAGCTAGAGATCACTGATGCCAATGTTTCTACCCTTAATACCGACTACCTCTACGTAGAAGGTAAGTTGGTGATCAAAGCGCTAAGCCCTGAGAGCTTGCATGCCCTCGACAAATTAAAGGGCATTATTTGTGGAAAGTGCCATGTGGCTGAGGCGCATCTGAATTGGCTTGAATCTAGGTTGATTAAAGCGGGAAGCGTTCAGGTGATTTCAGATAACATGCGTGAGAACTACAGCAAGTTAATCTTAGACCAAGCATATATGCTGGAATCTCAAAATGTGACGATCTCCAATTACGGGAAACTCGTATTCACAGAGGATGTCACTCCAGATGCGCTAAAAGAGGCGATTAAACGCATCGACAATTATGGCAAAATCTCTTGCAGTGAAGGCTTGTACGCTGCGGTGATGGGAAAAATCAAACAGAATTACGGTGTAGTCAAGCCCGATATAAGTGCCCAAAATCAATCAGAGCAAAACCAATCCTCTGAGGTAGAGGATGGCGAAGGCTGGCTCCACAATCACGCAGTGGTAGCGAATATGGGACGCGTTACTTTTTAAGCCAAGGACTTTGTCATTCCCACAATCTCAATAAAAAAAGGCCTAATCGCAGTTGAGCGATTGGGCCTTTTGAGCGTTTTAATCGTTTAAATCGTTTTAATCGTTTAATCGTTTGTCAATTTTAAATGGTCGAGCAAGGCAAATACTAAGCTCACTGCAATAGAAACCAGTGTGGCAAGTGCCATTCCCTTTAATGTAATACCTGAGAACTGAATGCTGACACCACTTAAGCCGATGACCAAAACGGTACTCGATAGGATTAAGTTGCGAGATTTACTATAATCTACTTTGGATTCCACGAGCATGCGCAGACCCGATGCGGCGATAACGCCGAAGAGCAGCAGTGAGACACCGCCCATAACGGGAACTGGAATGGTGCGGATCAAAGCGCTAAACTTGCCTGAAAAGGCCAGTACGATAGAGATTAGTGCAGCGCCTACAATGACTCTAGAGCTATATACTCTTGTAATTGCTAAAACACCAATGTTTTCGCCGTAAGTTGTAGTTGGTACTGAGCCGAAGAAGCCAGAGAGCATTGTCGAGAAGCCATCGCCAAAGAGCGAACGGTGAAGGCCAGGATCTTTTCGAAGGTCGGCACCAACAATATTTTCAGTTACGATTAAGTGGCCAACGTGCTCTGCAACTACCACCAGCGTGGCCGGTAAAATGGTGAGAATCGCCGCGATATTAAACGAAGGTGCATAGTAGGTTGGCATCGAAAACCATGCAGCAGTTGTCAGTGCACTAAAGTCGATAATTCCCACAAAGTAAGAGGCTGCATACCCGTAGATAATACCAACAAGAATTGGAATAATGGAGAGGAAACCTCTAAATAAGACCGAGCCCAAAATAATCACAGCCAATGTAGAGACAGATACAAAGATCACTTTAGGATCTAAAACTGCAAGGGCTTTGTAGTTGCCATCTAAAAAACCCGCCATCTGAGCGGCAACTGGTGCGAGCTCAAGGCCGATAATCGCCACAATAGCGCCCATGGCAGCCTGTGGGAAGACGACATCAATCCACTTTGTACCCGCGTATTTTACAATAAGTGCTACAGCCATAAAGACGAGCCCCGATGCAATAAACCCACCGAGTACGGCATTGTAAGGCATTGTAGCCATTACCGCAAATGCCGGTGACAAATAGGCAAAACTAGAACCTAGAAATGCGGGAATCTTACCCTTAGTGATAAAGAAGTAGAGTACAGTGCCAATACCATTCATCAGTAAGACTGTTGCAGGGTCGATGCCAAAGAGAATTGGCACGAGTACTGATGCGCCGAACATGGCGAATAAATGCTGAAGACTCAGTGGAATACTCTCAAGAAGTGGGAGCTTTTCTTCGACGCCGATAATGCGACGCTGATTCTTAACGCCACCCGATTGAGGTGCTTTTGCTTGTGTTTCATTTGATTTTGTAGCAGACGACATTTAATTCCTCCTTTTCGTCTCACAGGACGTGTTTGTCTCACTGGACAAATTAAAGCATAAGGCCTCAACTATCTTTACATAATGCAAGGGCCGTGTCAAGCCCTTTAAGCAAATTGTGCACTGTACAAATCACTGTAAGCCCCACCTTTTAAGAGCAGTTCCTCGTGCTGACCCTGTTCTACAATGTTTCCATTTTTTAGCACTAAAATCACATCGGCATCTTGTATGGTTGAAAGCCTATGGGCAATGACAAAACAGGTTTTCCCCTTCATTAGTCTGCGCATTGCATCTTGAATTAGCTTCTCTGTTGCCGTATCAACATTAGACGTCGCTTCGTCTAGTATCAGCAGGCTAGCGTCCATCAACATGGCTCTGGCAATGGTGAGCAGCTGCTTTTGACCTTGTGAAATATTGAGGCCATCTTCATCTAGAACAGTCTCATACTTAAGCGGCAGCGCCTCGATATAGTTGTGAATTCTCGCGGCCTTTGCAGCGCTTACCACATCTTCAAATGTGGCCCCCGGATGTCCATAGGCGATGTTCTCATATATCGTACCCCCAAAGAGCCAAGTATCTTGCAGGACCATGGCGAAGCTCTTTCTAAGACTCAATCTGCTGGCCCGGGTAATATCTACGCCGTCTAAGCGAATGACCCCAGATGTGGCATCATAAAAGCGCATTAAGAGATTTGTGAGTGTGGTTTTGCCAGCGCCAGTGGGACCAACAATGGCCACCAAGCTACCAGGGGTTACATCTAAGTTAAAGCCGTCGATGACCACTTGATCTTTTTCGTAACCAAAGCGCACATCTTCAAAGGCAACGTGGCCAAGGGGCGAATTAAAGACATGGGCATCGGGTAAATCTGCCACCTCTGTGGGTTCATCTAGAAGCTTAAACACTCTATCCGCTGCAGCTGCAACGGATTGTAGTTCGCTCATAATGTTTGCGAGCTCGTTAATAGGTCCTGAAAACTTCCGAGAATAAAGCACAAAAGACGACATATTGCCCAAGCTAATACTGCCTAGCAGATAGAGGATTGCACCGAAGATACTCACAAGTGCGAGAGAGATATTGTTAATGAAGTTTACGGATGGTCCTACTGTGCCGCCGTAGTATTCTGTGTTGTAATAGGCATCAACGGCTTCTTTGTTTTTAATATCGAAACGTCCAATCATAGTCTCTTCTTGGCGATAGGCTTTAATGACCTTTTGACCAGATACCATTTCTTCTACAAAACCATTGAGAGCCCCCAGCTTGCCAGATCGCGTTTTAAAAAGTGGTCGCAAGCGATTTGCCATAAAACGCGTGTACCAGTAGCTAAGGGGTATTGTTACCACGAACACAAGAACCAGATAAGGTGAAATATAGAGCATCATTGCCAGCGAGACGATGACCGTGAGTATGCTAGTGAAAATTTGAATAATGTCGTTTGAGAGGGAAGTGTTGATCGTATCGATATCGTATGTGACGCGGCTGATTAAATCGCCCGTTTGATGTTGATCAAAATACCGCACGGGTAGCTGGGCGAGTTTATCAAATACGTCTTGGCGCATATTCATAGAGACCCGTTGGCTTATGGATTGCATAATCAGTTGTAGGGCATAACTCAGCGCTGCCGAAATTAAGAAGAAGGCAATCATAATGCCCACAAAGAAGAATACGTCATCAAAGCGCACAAGGCCCTTTCCTGGAGTAATGGCGTCGATGGCATAGCCAGACAGCAGTGGTCCAACGAGAGCTAGTAAATTACTGGTAAGGGTCAATACTAACGCCGTAAAAATGCGCCCTTTATAGCGATACAAATAGCGGCCTAGCCTAAATAACATGGTGAACTTCATGGTGACCTCCCATCTGTACCTCTGCAATATGGCGATAAGATTCACAGTGCTTCATAAGTTCGTCGTGGGTTCCTTGGCCGATAATTGCCCCGTCTTCAATCACAAGGATTAAGTCAGCATGCATAATAGAGCTAATGCGCTGAGCGACCACAATGGTGGTCGTCTCGGAAAGCTCTGATTGAATGGCACCTCTTAAGTTGGCATCTGTGCGATAATCTAGAGCAGAACTCGCATCGTCTAGAATCAAAATTTCTGGCCTACCCATAAGCGCTCTAGAGATTAATAGGCGTTGTCTTTGTCCGCCGCTTAGGTTGGCGCCCTTTATTGTCAGCTGATGGTCAAACCCTTCTGCGAGATTGCCAATAAACTCTCCTGCCTGAGCCATTTCGGCGAAGACCTCGAGGTCTTGTGTACTCACAGTTCGACCAAAGGCAATGTTTTCGCTAATACTGTCTGCAAAGAGCATATCATCTTGAAAGACAATGCCAAATTTTTCGTGAAGTTGGTCCTTGGGAATGGATTGAACGTTGTGGCCGTGAATGCGAATAGTTCCGCTATCACAGTCATAAAAACGCATGAGAAGCCTAATAATGCTCGATTTTCCACTGCCAGTGGGGCCAATGATTCCCAAGGTTTGACCACTAGAGATGCTAAAACTAATATTGTTCAAATTGGGTGTGGTCTTATAGTAGGAGAAGCTGACGTTTTCAAATGTGATATGCGGCTGGTTTTTGAGGACATCAGGTGCTTTAACTAAGAGGTCTTCAGGTGTATCGAGCACTTCTATAATGCGACCGAAACTCGCAAAACCTTTTGAGGAGATAATGAAGATTCGGGATATCGACAGCATGGCATTGAGTATGAGCGTAAAATAAGTTAAAAAGGCAATAATCACACCGGGTTGACTTTGTCCCGCATTAATTCTAAAGGCGCCAGCGAGAATCACAAGACTTAAACCCGCATTTAGCAGTAGATTCATGCTGGGATTAGTAATGGCCATTGTTCGACCCACGCGTTTTTCTGCTTTTCTCACCGTGTCGTTAACATGAACGTATCTTTCTCTTTCGTGTTGGCCTTTAGAAAGTGCCTTGATGATTCGAACGCCTGCAATGTTTTCTCTGAGGATTCTCACCATGGAATCTACTTGTGTTTGTAGGGCTTGATAAAGCGGAATGCCCTTTTTTGAAACGCCAATGACCACTATGGCAATTAAGGGCTGTACGCCAATTAGCACCATTGCCAGCACCGGATCTAACATGACGGTGACAATCATTCCGCCTAAGAGCAAAATGGGCGCTCTAACACCAAGTCGCTGCATCATGCCGATCATGTGATGGATATGATACGTATCTGCAGTAAGGCGCGATATAAGTGAAGGCAGTGTGAAATGATCGATCTGCGACGAAGAGAGGTAGGAAATCTTTGCAAAGAGATCGTGCCGAATGCATTCAGTGGTATCTTTTGCGACACGTGCAGCCATGCGATTTGCGATAACATTTCCCAATAGACCTACAATTGCGGCGAGCATCATCGCACCACCCCATATCACAACATCAAAGATATTTCTTGTTGGAACAATGGTATCAATGATATATGCCAATATCCAGGGAATGAGAAGATCCATCATTGTGCCCACGAATTTTATTAGGAGACCTAGACTCATTCTAGGCAGATAAGGCCTTAAGTAACTTATAAATCGTCTCATAGCGATTCCTCTTGCATGAGTGTGCCTTCTGTAGCCAATAAGGCATTTTGGTATACCTTGTCGAGCAGGGTATTGAGCTGAAGCTTTTCGTCATCTGTAAATCCTTGCAAAAGAATATCGTTCCAGTTGGCAAGTACTTGCCTTATCTTTGGATAGGATTCAATGGCCTTATCTGTTGGATAAACATTCACCTGTCGTCGATTATTGGAATCGAGGCGGCGGGTAATAAACCCGTTTTGCTCAAGTAGATTGAGTTGTCTAGTGATATTACTTTTGTTTACAATGAGTTTTTTCGCCAATTGATGCTGATAAATTCCAGGGTGATTGTGGATGACTGCAATGTAGTTATGTTGGGTGCCCGTTAGGCCAATTTCTTTAAAAGCCTCGTCTCTAAAGAGTATGCCACATCTTGCAGTACGAGAAATATAGCGCATCGTTGAACCTTGATTTGGATTTTTTGTTTGGTGTTGATCTGTTTTTTCAAATGGAAGTTCTGTTTTTTCAGACATTTGAACCCTCCTTAATTTCGTTTATCTAAATGTTATCATGCGCAACGATTGTTGGCAAGCGAAAGATCAATTCAAATATTTAGCAAATTTACAAAAATAAAAAGATTATTTGCTATAATTTTGGATATAATCACCTAAACAAGACAAGGAGCATATTATGCACTGGTGGACTCAAGTTTTAGAAGAAGGATTTAATGCCCATGCCACTGAAATTTACCTAACAGTAGGAGGTTCAGTGCTTATGCGCGTCGATGGTGAGCTTGTTGAGATTTCGTCAAAAGCCGAGCCATTGACAGCTTACGATGTAGATAATATCGTGGTTTTGCTATTAAACACAGAGCAACGCATTGCTCTAGAAATCGATAATTTCGTCTTGACGCGCTATATTCACGAGAAGATTGGCCGATGCCGTGTTGTTATTACAAGACAACGCAATACATATAGCATCACTTTAAGACTGTACCATTCTGTTGAACGCCTAGAGATCTTTCCGTTTACAAAAAAGCTAGAACAGTTGACCCGCATTACTGAGGGTTTAATTATTGTAGCGGGGCTCGCACATTCAGGAAGATCTACAATCTGTGCTCAGTTAATTCGCCATATCAACAAAAACAGATGTGCCTATGTCGTGAGTTTAGAAAAGACCTTGTCGTACTTAATGCTTCATGGCACCTCTTTAATCAATCAAAGAGAAGTGGGCTTAGATATTTCAAGTTTTAGCGATGGTATTCGCGCCAGTGTCTACGAGAATGCAGATGTGGTGGTCATTGATGATTTCGCAGATGCTAGTGCTGTAGATGAAGCATTGATGCTCTCGATGCAGGGAAGACTGGTTATTCTCACCATGACCGCAAAAAATGCCACACAGGTGATGCAACAACTTCTGACATTTTCTGAACATCAACAGAGTTCTTATCGCAAACACCTGCTTCAATCAGCACTTCGCGCAATTGTGGTTCAGAGGCTCATCACTGGAAAAACAGATAATAAGCTTCCAATTTACGAAATTGTGCTAAACAACCAGGCGGTACAATCCCTGATTGAAACGGGATCTCATAAATCTATCAACGATGTCATTTTAAGATATACAAAAATGGGCATGTGTGATTTCGACACATCCCTTGCGGATTTTGTCTTGGGAAATCAACTGACAAAAACGCAAGCCCTAACCATGATAGACAGTGTGTCAAATTTCGAAATGGCACTCCTCAAAGCACTGCCTTAAGAAGCCAAAGTAATCATAAGTTCAACTTGTCTCATTAAAACGACCTATCACATTATTTGTGATAGGTCGTTTTAATGAGACAAGTTGAGCAGCTTTTGTTTTAGCACTTCGAGATTCAATTTTAAGAATGAGATATCCGACGGCGACAGTTCTCCATTGGGGGCTATTTGAGTCGTTCTAAGATATAAACTTGCTAGAAAATGGGCGGAATGACCTTCTAGTCCGCATTGCAAATTTAATGTGTCGATAAGGTTTGAAATGCCTTTAAATTCTGTAGCGAGGGCAAAAGACCATTGTGGGTGCGCGCCGAGCATGTCGGGTTTAAAGTAGTAATTGTATTCTAGAAGGAGTTGCGATAGTGTAATCGTCGTTCTCCTTTTTAGAGAAAGCTGCTTATAGTAACTGGCTATAAGGGTGCCGTGAATATTTGCCATTAGGTCTTCCCTATTAAAATACTTAGAGACACTCGAACCTAAGTCCTCGGGTTGAGCCCGATTGTCCTTTAATAAACTCAATAAGTCGCCGCCAAAGGAAAGCATTAGACCATTTGGATGATCTCTTACAGGGGCCTCGGCGCTAATATACACATCGAGCACAGCCAGCAGGTGCACCAAATCAGCTCCCCATAATACGAACTCATTCCCTTTGAGCAAGGTGGGATCACTTTGAGTTTTTAATTGTAAAGCGCGAAGTGTGGGTAAAAGTTCACCGGCGCTGCTGATCCATAGCGCATTTTCTTTTGCATTTTGCCCACTGCCATATCTTGAATGTCTTAATAGGGCGATTGTTTGGTGCAGTGTTGGATTGATATCGTTATAGGCGGAGGCGCTCTTGTTCGCATCTTTTTGGAGTATCGCCGCTACGGATTGTTCTAAACGCGCAAGGGGAACAATGAGGTTGAGCGCTTCTGTGGCATTCGAGAGGGTATGTACGTTAAGTTGCGCGTGGTTTATTTTGGCGAAATTTGGGAACGACTTAACATGCAAATATGAGGAAAATTCTTCAATGCGTTTTAAAAAGTCATTTAGGGTGATCATCTGCAGATGACTTGGCATTGTTTGCGCATAAGAAGGGGTATTAAAGGTATATAGCAATACCAGCACCAGCACAAACACCCATGTGAATTTTTTGGTACTTCTATACATAATTACCTCCTAAATAACTTTATTATACCATGTTATGCCGCCGTGTGTTAGAATAAGGGAGCAGTTACAACAACGTGTAAGGATAAGGAGTTAATCCATGAAATCCCTGTCTTTTCAGCAAGCCAACGCTTCACATTTCGATGCAATTTATAAGTTTTGCCAATTGCTAATTATCGAAAAAGCACGTATGAGTTTTACGGATGTAACGTCGGAAGCCATTCTTTGGTCTTGGATGGAAGACAGCCAAGTTCAACTCTATATTGCACTAGATGGCGACGTTGTTGTCGGCATGCTCAAGACCAAGCGGGGTATTGGCGATCAATTTCATGCGGTTCAAATCGCCTGTGCTGTAGATGCGAATTATCGCAACCTCAATGTCGCAACCCAAGTGACTCTCTTTGGCTTAGAACAAGAGCGACAAAAGGGCGCACGCATCGCCAGAACGCTGATTTACGATTGGAATCTCGCCTCGATAAAAACCATCGAGCGCTGTGGGTTTATTTGCTCTGGGCGTATACCCATGGTACACTACGATCCTATAACAGGAAGAGCAGAAGACGATTTGATATACTACAAAATGCTAGTAAAAGAGGATCAATAATGTTTAGTGAAGGCGTTATACAAAAGGCGAAAGCTACAATTGGGCCTTTTTGTAAAGTGTGTAAACACTGCGATGGCATGGCTTGTAAAGGTGTAATGCCAGGTCCGGGTGGCAAAGGGTTAGGGTTAGGATTTATTAGGAACTATCTTGCCTATCGATCCGTTGCACTAGAGATGAATACACTCCACGATAAAGTCGAACCTTCTACAGCGTGCCAGTTCTTTGGCATCGACCTTAGCCTTCCAGTTTTTGCAGCACCTATAGGCGCTGTTCAGGTCCATTATGGCTCTAGTTATTGCGACTGGACATACAGTGAAGCCTTACTAAAGGGTTGCTCCAAAGTTGGAACCTTTGCATGGACGGGCGACGGTGTTAAACCTGATGTCTTTACAGATAATCTCAAGGCAATGCAGGCACGTGAAGATTTTGGCATTCCCACTATTAAACCGTGGCAAAGTGAACAGGTGATTGAAAAGATTAAACTTGCAGAACATGTAGGTGTGCCCGCAATTGCAATGGACATCGATGCAGCAGGGCTCAGCTTTTTGGCCTCCCAGGGACAAGCTGTATCACCCGTTAGTTTTGAGCGTTTAGCAGAGATTATTCAACATTCGAACAAGCCATTTATTGTAAAAGGTATAATGACCCCTGCTTCTGCTTTAAGTGCGAAAAAGGCAGGTGCATCGGCGATCGTTGTAAGCAATCATGGCGGGCGGGTTCTCGATGAAACACCTAGTAGTCTGTCTGTTTTAGAAGAGATTCGGCAAGCCGTTGGCCCAGATATGATCGTCTTCATAGACGGTGGGGTGCGATCAGGTCTAGATGTGTTTAAGGCAATTGCCCTGGGAGCCAATGCGGTGCTTATTGGGAGACCCTTTGTGACGGCCATTTATGGCGGCGATTATGAAGCCGTAATCGATTATCTAAATGGAATTAAGCAAGAACTAAAAAATGCAATGATAATGACTGGCGCTTCAGCGCTCTCTCAAATCACCAGAGAAAAGGTAAAGTGGCTATATGCTCGAGATTGTTAAACAAATTTTAAATTTTTTATCCATTGAATTTACTGTGATGCTTGTCGCAGCAACGCCTGTTATTGAAGTTAGGGGTGCAATTCCAGTGGGCATCGCCCTTGGACTCAGTCCTTTGCATGCCACGATTATAAGTTTTATTGGGGGAAGTCTACCCATCCCTTTTATTTTATTGGGGGTTCGACCGCTATTTAAGTGGCTTAGACAGTTGCCTGCACTAAAGGGATTTGTCGAGAAGATTAGTCATAAGGCCGTTGGAAAGACAGAACACAAAGTTCAAAAGTACGGTGCTTGGGCACTCTTAGTCTTTGTTGCCATACCACTTCCAGGTACGGGTATATGGACGGGGAGCTTAGCAGCTGCGCTCTTAGATATACGACTTAAGTGGGCACTTCCGGCGATTGTAACGGGAAATGCCATTGCATCATTATTGATTGCAATATTAAGTTATGGTTTTGTATCGGTTTTTAGTATATAGTATAAGTATAATTGATTTAACGAGGTGAGAAAATGTCAGAGAAAAATCTAGAAGCAATGAAAAAAATTCTTGAAAAGAAAAAAGAAAAACAAGCTTTAAGCTTACAGCAGTCAGTGCGCCCTCAAAAGAAGATGGGCGGCTCTCAAAGTGCTTTTAAAAGCACAAAAACAGGTGGGGCCAAGAAAGTATAATGCTTATAAAGACAGAGAGCCGTTAGCAGATTGCTAACGGCTCTTATTTTATTGACCATAATAGAGGCTTGCCGATGAAAATTGAGGGTCACACGTGACTTCAATACCTAGACTTCTGAGCGTTTGCTCATTGCTACTGTGCAAAATTACTGTTGCATGAGCCTCGCAACCATCGAGTTCTTTTATGTGATCGAGGGCAACTTGTGCAATTGGATTAAAGGCTGCGCTTATGCTAAGTGCGATGAGCACCTCTTCTAAATTGAGCAATTGGTTTTTAGAGCTGAGGGTCTCCTTTTTTAAGCGCACAATGGGATCTAAAATTGCAGGGGATAAAAGGTGGATATCTTCTTGAATGCCCGCATAGTGCTTTGCAGCATTAACGACAGCAGCAGCGGTAGCGTCCATAATATGAGAATTTTTACCGATAACAACGGCACCGTCTTTTAACGCGATAGCCACTGCTGGTAGGGGCATGTCTGAGTTAAAACGGGCTTCTAAGTCTTTTGCGAAGGCCCTCGCCGGCTCTACCACTGTTCGGTGCGTCGGTTTTAGCAAGAGCTCTTCCATAATCATCTTAGAACGATTAAATGTCTCTAAGTCGCAAAGTCCTTTTTTATATTCGCAGCCAGTTTTAAAGTATCTGCGAATAATCTCTTGACGAGAGGCTTCTCTGATAATCTCATCGTCGACGATACCAAAGGCAATGCGATTGACGCCCATATCCGTGGGCGATTGGTACATCGATTTTGTGCCCGTGATCTTTTCGATAATGCGTTTTAAAACGGGAAAGGTTTCAATATCTCTGTTGTAATTAACAGCCACTTCGCCATATGCTTCGAGGTGGAATGAATCTACGAGGTTCACATCCTTAAGATCGACAGTAGCAGCTTCGTAGGCGATGTTAAGGGGATGCTTGAGGGGCATGTTCCACACTGGGAAAGTCTCAAATTTGGAGTATCCTGCCTCTTTGCCTTGTTTGTGCTCGTGATAGAGTTGGCTAAGGCATGTGGCGAGTTTTCCAGAACCAGGACCAGGAGCGGTTACAACTACAATAGGCTTAGTCGTGTGAATATAAGGATTTTGTCCATAGCCCTCATCGCTTACAATGGTGTCTACATCGGTTGGATATCCTTTTGTAGCACTGTGGGTGTACACTTTAATACCCATATGTTCTAACTTATTGATAAAAACTTTAGCAGCTGGCTGATTGTCGTAGCGCGTGATCACAACACTGTTGACTTCAAGTTGGTAGCTTCTGAGATCATCTATGAGTTTTAGAGCATCAATGTCGTAG